>NZ_LT599032.1:4823955-5123955 GCF_900079725.1 uncultured Dysgonomonas sp. | reverse complement strand
TCCTGTCCCATTGAAAACTATAGTGACACACGGAAAATCGGATACGACAGTAGACCCGGTCAATCACGAATTTAATGATAGCTGCAATTACAAGAAACACTGCATAAAAAATCAAACGTTCAGAATCGGTTACCGCAATAAGCCATGCCACACCGAGCTTGAGCATGGCGCTGATAACACTGGACCAAGCAAAATACGACATCTTCTCGTAAGCAATAATGGAGCCTGTATAGGGTACGTTCAATATACTCAAAAGGCAAGAAAGCAACGTCAGTTGATAAACCCAATTAGCGGCATACATTCTCTCCTCAGGTATATTCAGTTGAGTATTTAGAAGCCATAGCCCTATAGTTTCGGCAAGTATTAGAATCACAAACGAAATGATCATGTGGCAATTCATACTCGTAGAAAACACCTTCTTTGTTTCCACCACATGATCCTTACCAATAGAAACTGTAAGGAACCGTTGAGAAGATGTAGTAAGGGCATTATTGAAGAAACTAAATAATATAGCCAACCCTCCTACTACACTGAATATACCGAAATCTTCTATTCCAAGATTTTCGAGTACAACACGGCTAGTATATAAAGATACACCCATCATGAGTGCCATCCGTATATACAGATAAATTGAGTTTTGAGCTATTCGCCGCGTGTCAGATTTCATAGAAGAGATTATTTGAGGCCGGTCTATCTAATTATATTCAATTACCATGCTATTATTAAGCAAGATAGTTATCTGCGTGAGTATACCCATAGCGGTTATATCCGTATTTACCTCGCATGTATTGTGTCCCGTTGAGAAGTAGTGTCATATTGTTGTATTGGTCTTTTTGGTACATTTCTTCTATTTCGGGCAACATTCTTCTGTCCATCAAACCTGCCCTGACCACGAATATTGTGATATCCGTAACTTTACCAACAATAGAAGCGTCCGTAACTATTTCGACAGGGGGACAATCGAGGAAAATGTAATCGTATTTTTCCCTTAATTCATCAAGCAACTGTTGTAATCTGTCATCTAGCAAAAGTTCCACCGGATTAGGCGGAATAGTTCCTGCCGGAATAATATCCAGGTTGGGATGGATTGCCCCTTTCCGTATTATCTGATCAGGATTGTCTATCATTTTTCCCAGATAATTGGATATTCCGGCCGAAGGAGAGTCTATATATGAGCTTAACGAAGCTTTTCTCATATCAAGATCTATAACAACAACTTTTTTTCCTTTTATAGCCATACTTATTGCCAGATTTATTGTTGTAAATGTTTTCCCAGAACCAATATTGAAAGATGTGAACATGATGACCTTTTGCTGTGCTTCTCCGTTTGTACTCAATATAAAATCAAGATTAGTACGTATAACTCTGAACGCTTCATTCATATAATCTTTTTTCCCTTCCTTTACAATTATGTCATCTCTATTCTTCGTCGATCTGTTTTTTAATAATAATTTTTTCTTTCCATTTATTATCTGAGGAATCTCGCCTATAAATGGCAAGGATAGAGAGGATAGATCTTTACGCCCCCTGAGAGTTATGGTCATATTTTCCACGATAATTATAATAATAGCAGGCAAGAGGAATCCGATAGCAGCAGCGACCAGTAATATCGATGTTTTCCGGGGAGTTGTTGGAAACATATTGCCGGATGGCGGTGTTATTATTTTGGTGTTGTATACCGTGAAAGTCTGTGACAACTGATTTTCTTCCTGTTTTTGCAATAAAAAAAGGTATAATGCTTCTTTTACAGCTTGTTGTCTTTCTACCGAAAGGAGATATTTTGCCTGTTCGGGACTGGAAGCTATACGCTCATTGATTTTTGTTTCAGACTTTTGTATGTTTCTTATTTGTGTATCCAAAGAGATGAGCAGATTATCTACAGACGATATAATGGCTTCGCGCACAAAAAGCAGTGACTGTTTTATGTCCAGCACTAACGGGTTATTATCACTACTGTTTGCAAGTAAAGTATTTCGTTTAAGCAACAGAGTGTTATATTCGTTTATTTGTCTGTCAATGTTTGTACCCTCAATCCCCAGATTTGCCGGTAACAACATATCTTTTGTCCGTGAATCTTTCAGGTGTGAAAGAATATACTTCGCTATAGTGTGTTGGGTACTAAGTGCCTGTATTTTTGTATCGTTTTCATTAGATCTCGCCATATACATGTTAGATGCCGCCTGAATATCAGGTATCAGGTTTTGACTTTTAAATCTCGAAATACTATCTTCTACACCCCCCAATTCTTTTTCGATGACATTTAAGCGTTCTTCGATGAAAGATGATGTATTAACGGCGATTTGGGTCCTTTCCTGAATCCAGTTTTTGTTATATACTGTGATCAGAGTGTCCAGAATATCTTCGGCCCGTTGTGCAGAAACATCGTTTAAGGATATGTCTATGATGGTGGCATCTTCATTACTCAACCCGACATTCAATGCATTTGTATAATGATTCACAATACTTCGAAGATTGGATTTCACAAATAATATCTGTTGATTATAATATACTTTGGAATAAAAGGCGGTAGGATTTATTCTAATGCTGCCTAAAGGTGTATTTACCGATTCCGATAAGTTAATTTCTTCATCCGGAAAATCCAGTTCTTCGCCATTAAGAGTAAGATTTGCTAGCCTTATCTTATTTTGAGGAAGCAATTCGATATAGAAAGAAAAAGATTCATTTACATTCGTAGAGTCAATAGAAACTATTACCGGTGAATTTTTATATAAAGGCTTGTTTCTGAAAAATCCTTTTGTGCTATAATCTTCATCCAGTTTCATACGCTGTACGACTTCCTGCATCAATAGAGGAGATTTGAAAGTCAATATCTCATTATTAATATTCGTATTGGATTTAAATAATCCCATATCAGAAAAGGTATTTATATTATCGGACAGCATTCCACCTTTGGCCGAATTATCTTTAATTAGTACCGCTGCCATACGTGTGTATACCGGAGAGGTAATCGCAATATACAAGAATGCGAAGATCAGGCATATCGTCAAAGAAATAGCAAACCAATGCCATTTTTCTACCGACATTTTCCATAAGTCCTGTATCTGTATAAAATCTTCTTCTGTATTTCTTTTCATCTTCAAAAAGCTTTTAATGACAGGTAATATACTCTTTATATTATTTAAATATTAAAACGGCTAAAGTGGTTGCAAAAGAGGCTATTGATATCCATAGAGAAACGGATTTCACATTGTTGTCGTTTATCGTAGACTGTCCTGTGCGTGTGCTGTTAGGTTCTACATATATTACATCATTTTGTCGAAGATAATATGCCGGAGATGAAAATGTATCGGACGAGCGTAAGTCCATTTTATATGTAATACGCTTTCCATCCGCTTCCCTGATAACCAGAATGCCATTCCGTTTGCCATAGATAGTCAGATCGCCGGCCATACTTATGGCTTCGAGCAGTGTGATTTGATCTCTGTCTATGCTATATTTACCAGGGCTCTTTACTTCTCCTAATACGGATATTTTCAGGTTCAGAAAATCGACTGTTACAACAGCATCATTTAACAGATTTTCTTTCACGAGCCTTTCTTTTATCATCGATGCTAATTGTTCCCTGTTCAATCCCGCAACATGAATTCGTCCCAATACCGGAAAATCTATGTAACCACCCGAGTCGACAGTATAACCCAGAATCTGATTACCCGCACTTTCATTTGAGGTTGCACTGCCTGCCTGATAAGAAACTTTTGGCAAATTGAATAGAGTGGCGAGTTCAGGGGTCTTACTTGATACTACTATCGAAATCAAATCTTTAGGCATGACTGTTATATCGGAAGATTTAACAATTGAAATATTCTTTTCTAAAGGAATATCCTGAAAATATGTAACATTTTTAGACGAGTTACATGATGAAAGGAGTAAAATACAAATCGGCAAAAATCCCATTAAAGATCTCATAAAATTCTATACTTAATAAATTGTTCGGTTACTATTTAATGAAAGTCACTGCTATATGACTTATTCTAAAGATCACATGTTTCTACTGTTTCTGTAAAGTGTTTTTTGCGTATTTTCATTGTTATCACGACATGCATGACAGTCCACAAAACAATATCAAAAATTAGCAAAAAATTGATATTTACATAAGGAGCCAACAGGACATTACTTGCTCCAAAAAATATAGAGATTAATAATATTACTATCATTGTCGACTTGTGTGACAAGCCCAAGTCCAGAAATTTATGATGAATATGGTTTTTATCCGGTTTGAAGGGATTGCATCCGGTACGTAGCCGATGTATAACCACCCGTACCACATCGAACATAGGTACGATTAGCAATGAAAATACTATTACAATAGAGTGTGGAATCTGTACCTGCATTACTTCCGGCTCAAAGTAACATAACTTTATCGTAAACACAGAGAGTAACATCGCTATAGTAAGCGAGCCGCCATCTCCCATGAATATTTTTCGACCTCTTTTTACATTTCCAAATACATTATAATAAAAAAATGGAACCAGCATTCCAAATGCAATAAAAGCCTGTATACAATAAAACCATGAGTGAAGATACATAAATATACAGCCATAAAAGAGAAAAGCAATCATGCTCAATCCGGAAGCCAGACCATCAATGCCATCAATAAGATTTATAGCATTGAGGATAAAAATTATAATAAATATGGTAAGAGGTATACCAAACGATAATGAAATATCATAAATGCCAAAAATACCATATAGATTGTTTATCCATAAACCGGAAGCAACAAAGATAGAGGCAACAAAAACCTGAATAACAAACTTTTGCCGATATTGCAGACCAACTAAGTCATCGCCAATTCCGGTCAGGTATAGTATCATGGTACAACATAATGTTAGTATCCATTCTTTTACAGATTCCATACCGATAGAGATATCCAGTGTATCTCTAAAAATAATATAAGCACATAAAAACAGAGCCGAGACGAGCATAAATGTTGGAAAAAAAGCAACACCGCCCAGTCGGGGAATAATACCCATATGTACTTTCCTTTCATCTACAATATCAAATAGTCTTTTCTTTAGTGCTATAAATCGAATCTGGGGTATAAGAAACCACGAGGAAAACAAACTAATGATAAAAGGCAAAAAACAATAAATACATAATTCCATATTTTTTCACACTTTTTTGAAGGTATCCGGGTAGGACGTATACCCTTATTATAGGGTGTCTATCTTTTCTAAGAGCGATGGATGAATATGCGCACTTACAACAGCAACCACTCCATCTATATTAACCATAATGCGTCTGTCTCGTTTTATTCTGACGATAGTGCCTTCCACTCCTTTAAAAATTCCATTGGTAACTCTCACCCTGGTGCCATTTCTCAACACAGGAGCAATATGTGTTAAAAATAGTGTTTGTTCGTCCTGAGTACTAGATATAGCTATAAAATGCTTCATTTGGTCATCAGGAACAATGATTGGCATTTTTCTTGCTTTATCAATCATATACCGGATGGGAATGCTACTCTCTAATTCTTTCTTTAAAGTATCGAGAGTAGGGCGATTAGTATGAATGAAAATAAGATTACGAATTGCTGGTAACAACTCTTTTTTAGTTTTTCCTTTCCGAATAATTTCTGTCAGTTTTAAAGGAACAAAACTTTCTGTTTTTATGGTATCCAAATATGCTTTCAATTTGGTTTCTCGACCATAAGTAACTCTAATGGCAAACCATTTGTATGACTCTTTTTTTTTGACTGACATACTTAACAAAATAACATACCTTGGGGACACCCCGATATTGATATTATCGGATCAATTTGATTTTGAGTAAATTAAAAATTGAATATATAGAAAACTTGCACTATCCAGTAACAAATTTTCTCTACGAGTATAATAAAAAGATTTCTTTACTAATTCTTATCACTTCCCAAAAAATAAGAATATTTAGCCCTAAAAAAAACAATCATTTAGTTCATGACCTGAAGCTCTTATATAAATCTAAGAGGCATTTTATTATACAAACAATTTTTGTTAGGTAGATAAGGTTCTTTTATTGAAAAGTATCAATAAACACCGCATTTAGTTTACAAAAGTAAAAGATATTCCTTATTTATATGCATATTTCATTTAAAAAATTTATTAAAAAAACTTTTAGTTTTTCTAACTTCTTCGATGCTAAAAGCATGCTCATATGTGGAATCCAAATAGTAGGTGTTTTTATCAGGAACATATATATTAATATCAAGCTGATGGTAGTAATCCTATCTTCGGTATTTACGCTATATTAATTTGCGCATACTTAGGATGATAGACAATAAATCTCTATCTATTTGTCTCCCTATTTTATGCTGGAGATCTTGCAGTATCCTTACCTGGTCCAATTACGGCCTTCTATTTGTCTTCTTCTTTCATCAGCAATATCCCACTCAGGATAGAACTTACAACATCAGCTTTCTTCAACACCATCAGATGATCGCCATCTTCTACGGGAAAAGCATTTTTGATATGTTCATAGGGAAATATCTGGTCCAGGGTGCCATGTATATGGTATAAGTTTTTGTGGTTACTTCCGGGTAGCCATTCCGTAATTTGTTTCACAGCCCATTTAATATATGCAGGGTCGGTATATGTCATTACCTTTTCCAATTCGGATGTAGGCATATTATATACAAAGCGGTTGAATGCATTGGTTATGAATTCGGTAGACGAATATACCCGCATCGGAACTCTTTCGGCCAGATTAGTCCTTCTTACGGCGCGGAACAGGTTCGGAATTTCGTCTTCGCTTTTAAAAGACGAGATTATAATACTTTTTATGGGTTTTAGGAAGCGGTCCATTTCTTGCATAATAACTGCGCCGAAGGAGTAGCCCACGAGTACAAAGGGGTGTGAAGTATCTATCTTTCCTGCCATTGCATGCGCATATTCATTCAACGATTCATCGGCACGGGGAATGTACCACTCTATGTATTTTTTCTTAAATCCTTTAGGTAATTTCAGCTTGTCAAAAACGCTGCAATTGTAGCACATGCCTGATATGAAATATACATTGATATCTTTTTTCTTCGTCCCGACGATGCTCTGCCAAATTATTTTCAACAGGCTCCTCTTTTTTTTATTTTTTTCCTGTGCCATATACCGGTTTAGAGTGTTACATTCAGGTATCTAAAGGTAATAATTTTAATTTAAAAACAATCGGATAATTGGTTAAGTTAATTTTATGGTAAGACAGTGTTAAAAATCGATTTTCTATATTAGATATGCATTGCTTTTACGTTAAAAAATAGGAATCCCAATTTATAAATTTTAAATTTGTTATAACATTTGGGTATTATACAGTAAATCACAAACAATCGGCCAATATGAAACTTCAGAACAGCTATATATTACTGGCTTGCATACTTCTGTTTAGCTTACAGGCCTGCGTCGATAAAGATTATGACTGGGGTAATATGGATAAAAGTGGGGTAATAAGTATTCCGCCCATTCCGTTAGGCGATATTGATACAATATACATAAAAGGCTTACCCCAATTGAACGAATCGTGGGGCATCCCGATCCCTGATGGTTCTATAGCTTTGAGTGATACAATACGTGGACTGTTTGATGACAATGCGATCCGCAAATTCTTTTATGAAGGGAATGAGACTGTTGAAATTTCAGCAAAGATTGATATTTATGTCGCTATTAAAGGAGTATCACTCGATGTTTACTTTAATATTATAGATACCGGAAAGCGAAGGATAAACAAAGTGCTGATACCAAAACAAACGCTTATTACCGGGAAGCAGCAGGACTTCTCTGTTAAAATTACGTCCGAATATATGCAATATATGGAATCAGCATCCGACTTACAGCTTGTGATAGTCCTTAGTTCCAAAGATGCTATTCTCTGGCTTGGTGATAAGGATTATTTATATATCTGGGGAGCTATTGTGAAAACAGGTGGATTCTACTATGAACTTTAAAATGTAGGTTGATAGGGAAAATGAGATTTATAACAAGACTACATGCCATATCGATAGCCATTCTGGGCATTTTCTCCATAAGTGGAGGATATGCGCAGGTTACTCAATCAGACTATTTTATGAAGACATCATATCTTCGGAATAGCCTTAATCCGGCATTACGTCCCGAACAGGGTTATCTTGTAGTACCAATTTTACCTACCATAGGAGCAAATGGGCAGACGAATAAAATCAATTTGGATAATTTCACATTTAAGGGTCTTGATGGTAAGCGGGTTACGTTTATGCATCAGAGTGTTGGTGTAGAGCAATTTTTGTCGAAGTTATCTTATGACAATTATGCAAATGCAGATGTAAATATAAAGCTTTTCGGATTGGGGTTTTATAGAGGTGATCATTTTTGGAATATAGATATGGGAGTGAGAACCCACGCCGATGTCAATATACCAAAACCGTTTTTTGAATTATTGAAAAGAGGGTTCGGACAGGAAGAACAATCCACATATGACCTCTCCGACTTGCATGCCACAGGTTATTCTTTTATCGAAATAGGTGTTTCACATTCGCGCATGTTTATGGATAATAACCTGACACTCGGTGCACGGGTCAAATTTCTGGGGGGACTTGCCGATTTCAAATTCGACACCAAAAGTCTGAATATAGATGCAGGACCCGATTATTGGAAAGCAAAATCGAAGGCCTCATTGATCGGTTCTGCACCAGGAGTTGCACCGAGGTATGACGAAAAAGGGAATCTGGATGGCTTTACTTTCGGGAATTTTAATCTGCCCGGTTTAGGTGTTGGTGTAGATTTGGGCGCAGTGTATGATGTAAAAGAATTATTTCCGGTTTTGAAGGGATTGAAAATTTCTGCAGCAATAAACGATATTGGGTTTATATCCTGGTCTAAGGCTAATACTATAAATCTGCAGTCGCCCGAAACGGAAGTAATTGTATCTCCTAACGATTACTCAATATATGAAAGAGACGGTTCGTCGGTCTTCGACGTTTTCGAAGATGCACTTGACGATATTAAAAAGGCTGTAAATCTGAAAGGAGAGACAAAAAGAGGGCGCGCTTCTATGCTCCGCTTGAATATGAACCTAGGTGCTGAATATGAATTGGTCAGGGATAAACTTACGGCAGGAGCATTATACACTATACGTTTTGGTAGTTATTCCAATATTTCGGAATTTACCCTTTCGGCTAACTATCGTCCCTGTACATGGTTTGCAACCAGTTTGACCTATTCGGTCAATCACAGTCAGTTCGATACATTTGGTTTAGCGCTCCATATTGTACCGTCTAAAGGTTTAAATCTTTTTCTTGCCAGCGATTATGCAACACCTCATATTTCATCCGATTTTGTCCCTACCACCAGCCGGGCGCTTAACTTTCAGTTTGGAATAAGTATCCCCTTGGGAGAAAGACATAAATAAACACTGAGTCATCAAAGTTAAATAACTTATTATCAATAATTTAATTATTTTGAAAAATAATTATTAAGTTTTGAAAACTTTCTTAACCCTAAATCTGTTTATTACTCTGAGACAGATGAGATAAATAATACAAATAATAGTTAATCGATACTGTCATATCGTTAATGTGCAAGTAGCAAACAATTTAATACTTTTAAAATAAATGGCAGCAGTTAATCCCTACCTATCTTTCAATGGCAATTGTGAGGCTGCTTTCAATTTCTATAAGTCCGTATTTGGTGGTGAGTTTACATATCTGAGTCGCTTTAAAGATATGCCTTCAGAACAGCCGATGCCCGATACCGAGAAAGAAAAAATACTGCATATGTCATTGCCTATAGGAGGCGGAACTATTCTTATGGGTTCTGATACATCCGAGGTATTTGGTGTCAGAACAAAGTTTGGAGACAATATCTCTTTATCTGTGAATATGGATAGTGAGGCTGAAACTCAGCGTGTATTCAACGAGCTTTCGGTTGGAGGAAAAGTGATAATGCCATTAGAAAAGATGTTTTGGGATTCATTATTCGGGCATTTTGCGGACAAATTCGGAGTTCTATGGATGGTAAATTATGAATATAAAATATAACGGAGAAACAAGAGAGCGAACAGACTTTTCAACCTTTAGATAAATTGAACAAAATTTTTGCTCCGTATCCTCAGAATGATTTTTCAGGCGAGGGTACGGAGTTCTGTTTTTATATTAAATTGCAGCCCGAAAAAACATAATATATTAAGATATGATTTACATAGCACTATTGCGGGGTATCAATGTAGGCGGAAAAAATATTGTAAAGATGGCTGAACTGAAAAAAGTATTTGAAAATATGGGCTTCCATAGCGTACAGTCATATATTCAGAGCGGTAATGTATTGTTTATTTCCGACAAGGAAGAAGAACAACTCCGAGTAGAAATAGAAACAATTATAGAAAATACTTTTGGGTTTCCCATTGCTCTAATATTAAGAACGTTAGATGAGTTGGAAACGATTATCGCAGAATGTCCGTTCACCGGGGAAGATATAAACGAAGCTATTGCATCATCGGATGATGAAGTATTATATGTATCTATGTTTGCCCGGAATCCGTCGTTAAAAGACACCGAACGCCTGACAAAATACAATACGCAGCAAGATAAATATAAAATATCAGGGCGAAATATTTATTTTTTGTTTTATAACAGTATCCGCAATTCCAAACTGGCTGCCAGCTTACAGAAAACGGATATTCTATCCACTTCTCGTAATTTTAAAACGATAAGCAAACTCGCAGAACTAGGAAAGGCCATGCGATAAAATAATATAGGTGACTAATAAAGTGAGAGGCCACTTCCATCCCGGGAGCAGCCTCTCAATGTTTTGAAGAGATTTTTGAGTAATTTAGAGTAATTGTTTATGTAGTATTTAGAACACGAAATTTAATCCTAATTGTATCTGGCTAAGGTCGAAGTCGAAGCCAAAAGTATTGGTCTTTTTACTGCCGAATTTCTCATACTGATAACCTAAGAAACCGAATTTTCCGGTCAGAGTCAGATTGTCCGATACATTGATGGCAACGCCGGGTCTGAAGCCGACTTCCAATTCATGCACCTTAGTATCAGTAGATTTTACCTTACTGTAAGTATATCCGGCGCCACCATCAACAAACAAACCACCTATATTTCCTTTGAGGAATGAGTAACGAGCAAACGGACTTACAGTGAACCCGTCAGACTTTGCCTTACCTTCCAGTACATTATATTCTTTATGTGCATAGCCCAGTTTCATACCTACTCCCCAGTTGTCTGATAACATATAGCCTACTTCTGGCGTGATATTGAAATTTGTCAATCTTTCACCGTCTGTTACTTTACTTGTATTAAAGCCTGTACTACCTCCTATCCATACCTTGCCTGTCTGAGCATTAACTACCGAAGTCAAACCAAACATAACTGCGAGTGTAAAAAATAACTTTTTCATAATCTTTCATTTTAAAAAATTGATAACCTAACTAATCTTTATTTACCTAACTAATCTTTATTTTGTATTCATTGTATATTGTTTTCGAATACATGACAAAGGTCGTGCAAAACCAAAGGTGAAAAAAGCCCCGTATGGCGGTAATAATGTCCTATTATTCTTATTTAGTAAAAAAATGAAGAAAATGCGCTTCTGGCTAATGTTCTGATATTCGTGTGGTATGTTCTAAAATTCTTATAATGAAAAATAATGCTTTTAAATAAAAAATAGTACGTTTGCAAATATGTCTAAAATAACAAACTTAGCTTAATGACAAATTATTTGAATACACACCTTGACGCCAATTCTGATGAAGTCGTAGATGTTTTGGATGAATTACCTTTCTGGTCGGCACCATTCGGTCTAAAGCTGCTGGAATATGTAAAAATCAGAAAAAATATGTCGGCACTCGACATTGGTTTTGGTGCAGGATTTCCGTTGACCGAAATAGCCATGCGGTTGGGGAATTCCGGAAAAACATATGGTATAGACTGCTGGGATACAGCGATTTGTCGAGCAGAAAAGAAAATAAAGACTTATGATATTCAAAACACCCGGATCATACGTGGAGTAGCTGAAAATATCCCTTTAGAAAAGGAAACTATCGACCTTATTACCAGTAATAATGCATTGAATAATGTATCCGATCTGGAGAAATCGATAAGCGAATGTTCCCGTATAATTAAGAAAGGCGGACAGTTCATACAAACAATGAATACACAGGATACAATGATTGAATTTTATCAAATCATGGAGAATGTGCTGAGTACCTTACATATGCAGTCATCATTAGTTAAGATGAAGGAACATATATATAAAAAGAGGAAGCCGGTGGAGGAATATCTTCAATTGCTGGAAAAATATGATTTCACTGTAAATAACCTGGTATCGGACCGATTTGAATATAAATATGCAGATAGTTCAACTTTGCTAAACAGCTATTTTATCCGTCTGGCATTTCTCGATGGCTGGAAAGAGATTGTCCCTGCCGACAGGCTAACAGAAGTCTTATCTACTGTAGAGTCAGAGATGAATAGAGTAGCAGATATAAAAGGCTGTTTTATACTTAGCATACCTTTTGTATTGATAGATTGTATAAAGAGATAAAATAAGATATATGAACTTATCCAAAGTGCAGATCAAAGATATTTCGGAGCAGATAGACCCCTCTGCTATCAAAAACTTTATCGTATCCGATAAGGCGGTACACTTCCCGTCTATGTCATCAAGTTTCCCTATAGTTATCGATGGAGCAGTATTTGCCATTTGCATCAGTGGTACGGGAAGGATAAAGATAAACTTCAAGGAATATGAGACCAGAAAAGGAACTATCTTAACCATCTTGCCCAATTACGTACTCGAAGTAATTGAGCAGAGTGATGATATGATGACCGAGTTTCTTATTTTCTCTCCCGACTTCCTGACAGAGATGCCTGTATCGAGCAATTTCGACATTTCGATGAGTATAATACAATCTCCCTGTCTTCAGATATCAGAGGCACAAGCGGATAAATTACTTGAGTTTCATTCATTTATTGTAACTCAATATAAGCGCAAGGATCATCCGTTCAGGGAGCAAATGGCGAAGGGACTCCTTTATACATTACTGATAGAGGTCGGCGCCATTTATTATAATAAGATGAAAGAAGTGCAGGATAATCCTGATGCGGATATTATGTCAGAGACCAATTCATATCAGAAAGAACAGGTACTTAATTTCTTCAAATTGCTGCTTCATAATCATAAGGAGGAGAAAACATTGCAGTTTTATGCCGATAAGATGTGCCTTACACCTAAATACCTGTCTACTATCATAAAAGAACGTACAGGCCGTACAGCTTTCTCTTGGATAAATGAGGTGCTTATTTCATCTACAAAATATATGCTTAAAACTACGGATATGACCATATTGCAGATTTCGGAAGAGTTGAACTTCCCTAATCCGTCTTTTTTCGGACGTTTCTTTAAGAAGCACACAGGAATGACACCTATACAGTATAGAGAAAGCTGAACTCTATAGTTATAATTTATGAAATATCTTTATTATGACATTGGGGGACATGGAGGCAACTTGTGCAGAATTTGCCATGAAATACCGGGAAGTAAAATCCTTTACATATAAAGAGAAGATCGTTAACCGAACTGGAAATTGTATCAGGATATAAACTGTTTTAAAAGCGGATTTTTTTCGATGTCGTCAAATCGTTTGACAGCAACGCCCAGTTTTTCGAACAGCCTTTTCACCAGAGGATCAATTTCCGCAACATATACTTCTTTGATGCGATTGGTCAATAACCATAGCGCTACATAGTTGACGTCTTTCTTCACGATAATGTCTTTTTCTACTTCCATTACCGATTTACTATCTACATGCAATACTATAATAGGTATTGTATCCAGACAGGATTCGTCTATTATTTCGTTTTTGAGGAATAGTGCTATTTTCATATACTGATCATTTTGTTCAGAAATTACCGTTTCAATAATATACCTGATTGCCTTGCTTTTTTTATATGGTCGGTTAGCATTACAATTGCCTGATGACTGATAAATCCTTTTTCCGACACTTTAGTTTCATTTTCTCTAGCCAGTTTAGGCCTTACGGAGAGTAAAATAGCAGATATTCTATTTTCCTGCATATCACCCGCTTTTTTATATTTTGAGAGCCTTACCATTTCCATATTTAATCCATTTTAAATTGTTTTGTAAAGTTCATCAATGAAAGCGGTTTAGAAAAGCCCTATTGTGAGGAATAAATGTTCCGATAGTCGGATTTGAAGATTGCAGGCTGCAAAAAAACTTTTTTTAAGAACAAGTTGTATAATTACCTAGAGACATTGAGAGAATGGCATACATTTTAAGTTTAATACATCATATTCGCCATGTTTATATTATATTATTTCTAAGTGATTTATTCTTTAAAATCTTTATTTAATAAGGGCTTTATCGACGGGAACTCTAAATATTGTATAAGATTGAATAGCGAAATCTAAATGAGAATAGTATGGTAATTTATAAATATGTCACATATTCGCTATATTTATACACCTTATTATCAAACGATTAAATTATTTGTCACTATGAGACTTCTCAATTCGATGTAACTTTAGTATAGATATGCTTTACATTCGAAGAACTTATCGGCATTAGTTTTAATGATCCTTTGGAGTTAAAGGAAGGAATATAGTTTCACAGTTTATTTCGTTTTATCCAGTCAAATATCGTATTATAGACTTTATTTCGTACTTCCGCCCTCGATAGAGTAAGATCATGCAACCCTCCCTGTATAGAAAGGACTTCCACATCACCCTTTATGTTATGGGCTATACGTTGAATATCATTTATATTCAATATAGCATCACGGCTCGAGACCTGTTCCATATCTTTAATGTCTGTCACCGACTGAGCTGAATGCAGCAACAATACGGGCTTAGATATATAAAATGCTTTCCTCAATTCATTTTGTGTTTTATGAATTGCACGCAACCATCCCAGATTTATTTTAGGTGCAAGGTTGGGCTTCCAGTCCAGTATGTAATCCCATTCTCCTCTGTAGGATTTATGGATACTCTTGCCATATTCTTCACTGAACCCTCCCGAAATAGTAACTTTAGGTATAAACCGCCCTGCAATAGATACAAGAGGTAAAAGCATTTTAACCCGTTTTGCCAGATTGAATTCATAAAAAGGGCTGTTGAGTATCAACCCGTCAAATAATTTGCTGTCTGTATGATCTTTGGCAAATAAGGTAACAATAAGCCCGCCTGTGGAATGCCCAAACAAAAGAGTCTCTTTATTACCTTCGCTGCGGATAATATCCAGTGATTGGAGTATTTCTTCGTAATAATCTTTCAGATTACGTATATCATTAAATTTCTGATGTGACAGAAACGAACGACCATATTTTCTCAGATCGATGGCATAGAAATTAAATCCATAATCGTTGAAACGGCAGGCCATTTCCGTCTGAAAGAAATAATCATTAAATCCATGTATGTATAATACCGCTTTGTCAGATTTACTTTCTGGCAGGCGACGTATAAGTGTCGCTGTAACCATACCTTCGTAATCGTCTCTCAATTTGAGAGTTTGAGCTTCGAATCCGTCTTTTAATATATCTTCTTTGTATGGAGAATTACTCATAGATTTTGTTTCTTATTTTTCAGGATTAACGCTATCTCTCCGGATTTGTTCATTAGTCCGAGATATTGAATTCTGCAGAGAGGGTTATTTCTGCATATTTACACAGACGGTATCTACCGGGGTTGAATATTTGTATATTTTCAGGAGTAAATAGAGGTATTTTATATGTCTTAGATGCATTGTTGGATAGTGTATGAGTTGTCCATAAGAATTTTGTATATGAAGGATAATAGCATCGCTCCCATCCCATTTCGCCATAACGTTCTATGTAATAATGGTTCAGTGGAGCGATCTCCATCTGTGAGTTGTTGATGATAATAACCGTTAACGAGTCTGTATTGGAGTTACATGCCGCTGGCGATACAGTCATAGTAAAATCTCCGTCCGAATGTAGTGTATTGATGTTTGCATTAATAGAATCTGCTTGTGTAATTGTAAATTCAGCAGTCAATATTGTCGTAATTTCCTTTTTAATGCGGTATTTTCCCGGAATATAATCGAAAAATTCATTCCATAGGTAAGCGTCGAATCCGGCATCTTTATGAGGTTGCAAAAGATATGCAATATCGTGGATTACTAAAGCATTTTCAGAAGAAAAACGAACCTCACTCCATGAATTATTTTTATAATATTCAAAACTATTTCTTTCTCCAAAGGTGGCTTCATTATCAGTATTGTTTGTTATTAGCCCGTGTATCTTTTCGTCACCTAAGGTATATGTATCAGGCAAAACAACCATCGTAAACGGAATATGTGTAACAGAGGAGACAGCTTCACCGCCCTCTCCCCTCTCCTTTTGGGCAGCTCGGTTGCAACTATTACCGGACAGCAACAGGATTGATAAAAAGAATATCGCAGGTGTCAGATTCAGTATAATTTTCTTCATAATCTTTTGGATTTGAATCCTTAAAGTTACAAATAATTATCAGTAGACATGTCTATTGCAGTAAGGTTCTCCTCCTTGTCAACTTGAATAACTTGCTTCATTTAACAAAAATATCCACATAAATTAATACTTTTACGACTTAAATATGCATCACAGCAACAAAACATTCTCTCTTGTTGTTTTAGACATAAATGTATTTGATATTAACTCAAAAAAAATAGAAACAATGAAATTAACGAAAGGTATAATTGCTATTATTGTAGTTGTAGTTCTCGGGCTGATTGTATTTATGTATGCAAAATCGCTTCAGAACAGTATGGTAGGGAAAGAAGAAGGGGTGAC
This sequence comes from uncultured Dysgonomonas sp., assembly GCF_900079725.1. Lineage (NCBI taxonomy): Bacteria > Pseudomonadati > Bacteroidota > Bacteroidia > Bacteroidales > Dysgonomonadaceae > Dysgonomonas > uncultured Dysgonomonas sp. The sequence continues at coordinate 5,107,182 of NZ_LT599032.1, read as the reverse complement.
TTCTCAATGGGCTCAGGTACAGAATGCATACCAGCGCCGTGCCGATCTTGTGCCTAATCTGGTCGCGACTGTGAAAGGTTATGCTACTCACGAACAGGAGACTCTTCAGGCTGTAGTGGATGCCCGTGCAAAAGCTACACAGATGAATGTAAATGCAGACCAGCTTACAGAAGAGAATATCAAAAAATATCAGGAAGCGCAAGGGCAACTGGGTGCTGCACTCGGTCGTTTGTTGATGGTGCAGGAGAACTATCCTGACCTGAAAGCCAATACTAACTTCCTTGCCTTGCAGGATGAACTTACGGGAACAGAGAACCGTATCTCCACAGAGCGGAATAAGTTTAATGAGAGAGTAAGAGAATACAACACTTACATCCGTATGTTCCCTAAAAATATCTTTGCCGGCATGTTCGGTTTCGATAAGAAAGGATATTTCGAAGCCGATGCATCAGCTCAAAGTGCACCAAAAGTAGAATTTTAATAAATAAGCTATTGGCTAAAACTATTGGTTGTTAGCTTCATAAAATGAAACGGATATTAAATATATTCTTGTTATTGCTTGTGACTGTTTTGTTGCAGGCACAGGACGATCTGCCCTCTCCCATGTCACCCCCAAGACTCGTCAATGACTTTGCACAGACATTCGATGCCTCGCAGCGTGACGACCTGGAACAGATACTGAAAGCCTACAACGATAGTACATCTACACAAATATATGTAGTAACAGTTGCCGATTTGCAGGGTTATGCCGTATCGGACTATGCTGCCCGTCTGGGTGAAAAATGGGGTATCGGCCAAAAAGACAAGAATAACGGCGTGCTTATACTCATAAAACCGCGTATAGGTAACGAGCGTGGGCAGGTATTTATTGCCACAGGCTACGGAGTAGAGCATATACTTACCGATGCCCGTTGCGGCCGTATCATAGACCAGTATATGATCCCATATCTGCAAAGCGGGGATTATTACAATGCATCCAAAGCGGCCGTTCTTGCCATAATTAAATATTTGGCAGGAGAATTTCAGGCCGATGAAGAAAATTATTCCGGTAGTTCGCTCATTGCAAATATAGTGCTAGTGGTTGTTATATTGCTTATTCTCTATATCGCTTTCAAAAACAACAAAGGAGGTCCTTCTTCGGGGGGACGCTGGCGTGGCGGAGGTTTTGGTGGCGGCTTCGGCGGCTGGGGGGGAGGTAGTTCCTCCGGTGGTGGCTGGAGCAGCGGAGGAGGAAGCTTTGGTGGCGGAGGTGGTGGAAGCTTCGGCGGAGGTGGTGCCGGACGTAGTTTCTGAACAAAAGATCACGATTAGTAATCAATATAGAGGCAGGTATAAAGACTAGATTTATACCTGTTTTTTATTCGTATTGCAGACAAACTTACTTATGTATTCTAAACGCATACTTTAATCCGCAGTAATAGAGCCGAAATTGCGTCGATAATCTAAAGGTGATATCTGAAAGTATTTAAGGAATACACGTCTCATGTTGTCAGGAGTACCCAATCCGCAGGCATCCGTTATTTCTTTGAGCGATAGTTTGGTTTCTACCAGGTATCTGCAAGCTGTTTCTATGCGGATCTTATCTATATATTTTGCCGGAGTAATTCCTGTTTCGCGGACAAATACACGTGCGAAATTACGTGGGCTCATCGCTGCCTGTTCAGCCAGTATCTCTACGGTCAGGCTGTCCGTCAGATGTTCCTGTATCCAGCCTTCTATATCCAATATAGGCCGGTAATCGGTATTCTGATGGGTAAGTACAGAACTGTACTGGGACTGGTTGCCGGGACGCTTCAGGTATAATACCATCTGTTTAGCTACTTCCAGAGCCAGTGCCCGTCCGTGGTCTTCTTCTATCAGAGCCAGAGCCAAATCCATTCCGGCAGATATTCCTGCCGAAGTATAGATATTCCCGTCTTTAATAAAAATAGGGTTGCTATCTACCTGTATATCGGGGTAATCATGCATTAGTTTTTCACACAATTCCCAGTGAGTAGTGGCTTTTCTTCCAGTCAGTATGCCCGACTCAGCAAGAAAGAATGTACCTGTACATACCGAACAAATTCGCCGTGCAGTCTTCGACTGGTGTTTTATCCACTTTAATATCTTATTATTTAGATTATAATGGTCTTGCATCGAATTAGGCATGCCCGGAACAAAAAGGGTATCTATTTCTAATCCGGCAGCATCAAAGTTATTATCACATTGTATCGTCATTCCGGAGGCTGTACGTACAGTTTTACTTCTTCCGGCAGATAATGTGTGCAGAACATAGGTATCTGCCTTATCTTTTTTTTGCAGACATTCGATTGCCTGCGAAAAGACTTCATACGGTCCGGTTATATCCAACAGTGTACTATCGGGGATAACAAGAAATGCAATATGCTTGTGTCGTGACATAAATATATGATTTATATTTATATACAAATATAATATAAAGAATGAGTTTATGGCAGTTTTTGCCTGATTATTGTCATTTCAGACAACATATATAAGAGATAACTTTGTCGTGAAATAATAAATCAAAACTTATGACTTTAAAATTTATGACTGCCGAAGAAGCGGCATCTCTTATTAATAATAACGACAATATTGGATTTAGTGGTTTCACACATGCCGGTTGCCCTAAAGTTGTTCCTGTTGCATTGGCCAAACGCGCTGAAGATGAACATGCAAAAGGTAATCCCTTTAAAGTAGGGATGTTTACAGGGGCGTCTACCGGCGACAGTATCGATGGAGCTTTGGCACGTGCGCATGCCATCAAGTTCCGGACACCTTATCAGACCAATAAGGATATGAGGAATGCTATCAATAGCGGGGAGGTTCCTTACTTCGATTTACATCTGTCCACTTTGGCGCAAGACCTCCGATATGGTTTTTACGGGCCTGTGGATGTAGCAATTATCGAAGCCAGTGATGTAACCGTAAACGGAGAAATAGTGCCTACATGCGGTGTGGGCATTATACCAACAATTGCCCGCTTGGCAAAAATTGTAATTGTAGAACTGAATAGTTGGCATCCTAAAGAACTGCGGGGAATGCATGACCTGATAGAACTCCCTACTCCACCCCATCGCGAACATATTCCTGTTTATTCGGTTCGGGACCGTATTGGTAAAGACTATGTAAAAGTTGATCCGGAGAAGATTGTGGTGGTAAAAACCAATAAACCAAATGAAGGCGGCTCGTTTACTCCTGTAGATGAAATAACAAAGCAGATTGGCCTAAACGCGGTTTCATTCTTTATAAAGGAAATGCAAGAAGGCCGCATACCTGAAACCTTCCTGCCTGTACAGTCGGGAGTCGGCAATATAGCTAATGCCGTACTGTCTGCGTTGGGCGAAAGCAAGGATATACCCGACTTCGAAGTATACACAGAAGTGATACAGGACGCTGTTATAGGACTGATGGAAGCCGGGCGTATTAAATTTGCCAGCGGGGGGACACTCACCGTTAGTAATCCGTGTATAGAACGGATTTACAAGAATTTGCCATTTTTCAGGGAAAGAATTATATTTCGTACAGCAGAGATCTCCAACAATCCCGAAATCGCCCGCCGTTTGGGTATTATTGCCATGAATACAGCTCTGGAGGCTGATATTTTCGGAAATATCAATTCTACACATGTAATGGGCAGCAAGTTGATGAATGGTATAGGAGGTTCTGGCGACTTTGCACGCAGTGCGTACCTGTCTATTTTCCTTACGCCGTCGACAGCCAAAGACGGAAAGATTAGTGCATTTGTACCGATGGTTTCGCATACAGACCATAGTGAGCATTCTGTAAAGGTCATTATTTCAGAATACGGAGTGGCTGATCTGCGTGGAAAATCGCCGAAAGACCGGGCCGCATGTATTATCGAAAACTGTGTACATCCTGATTACCGTCCCTTATTGTATGCTTACCTTAATAGCGGAGCCAATGGGCAAACTCCGGTAAATCTGGACAGAGCTTTTGATTTTCATAAATCATTTATGAGTACGGGAGATATGCGCAATGCAGAAATGGGATAAAACCAGAAGAAACTTAGGCTACAGTTTATATGATTACAAGTAGCACCACCCACCTTGTACTCCATCTGTAGCCCGCTCCTTTACCTAAATGTTGCAGTTATTTATCAGGTTATTCAGGTCATCTTAATACGTCACAAGATTTTTGCCATACGCTTTTACAGGTATGACATGCCAGTATCTTATCTCTCAATAAGATTTTTTCTTAATTAAAGATTTTGAGTATTGATTTTTCATGAGACTTAGCGTGTACCTTGTGATTTTACTGGTTGCAAATATATATAATATTTAGAAAAAAAACACTTATATACACCAAAACTCACAATACAAATAAAAAAAATATAAATAAGGGGCGAACAGATAATTTTATATATCATTTCCTACAAGCCTATAATAATTATATTCGTAATGCTCTTCTTTCAGAGTCTTTGTACCGTTGAATGATACGTAAGACAGACGATCGGGCAGAAACATTTAGGAAATCATACATTTAAGAGGTATCTTTGCTTACATGAAAAAATTAGCGATTGTGGGATGTGGGTATCTTGCCGAAATTGTAGCGGATGCACTTATAAATGGCTTATTGCCTGAATATGATTTAACTGGAGTTTATTCGCGTACTGCGTCAAAAGCCGGACGAATTGCAAAAAAAATGCAGCAACATGGTAAATCATGCTCTGCATGTGCGACACTGGAAGACTTATTGGCTCTGAAACCCGACTATCTGGTGGAAGCAGCATCCCCTGCTGCCATGAAAGAACTGGCCCTGCCTACATTAAAAAACGGCACATCTGTTATCACTTTGTCTATAGGAGCTTTTGCCGATACCGCTTTTTATAAGGAGGTGATGGAAACAGCAAAAGCAAATGGCACACGTATATACATTGCTTCTGGGGCTACAGGAGGTTTCGATGTTTTGAGAACCGCCACCCTGATGGGGAATGCATCTGCCCGTTTCTTCAATGAGAAAGGCGTTAATGCACTGAGGAGGTCGCCTGTTTATGATCCATCTTTGGAAACCGAACAGCGTATTGTCTTTTCGGGAACTGCAAGGGAAGCTATCGACGTATTTCCAACGGGGCTAAATGTATCAGTTGCAGCTTCACTGGCTTCTGTAGGTGCTGAAAAAATGCATGTGACTATGCAGTCTACTCCGGGATTTAGAGGTGACACCCAACGGGTTGAAATTAAAAATGATCAGGTACATGCCGTAGTAGATGTATACAGTGCTACATCCGAAATTGCAGGTTGGTCGGTAGTGAGTACTCTGATCAATATCGTTTCACCTATTGTATTCTGATAAATTTTTCAATACTTTTTCACTCAGGCGATCAAAAGCCTGACGTGTGCGGCCGGTGGAAACTTGCATACAACGGATATGTGGATGGTCAATCAAGTGTTTTCCTCCCAATGCTCCTACTGTATCACAAAAGCAGAGGTTGTCACCTTCCAGCCATTTGGTAAACGCAACCTCGTCCCAAGCCGGAGATAAACCTGTATTGAAAAGTATCTTCTTGTTTCCTAGTTGTTCAAATTCTGGTTCGTGTAATAAAACCGTATTTTTATTGAGACAGCAGCAAACAACTTCACTATGCGAAAGGAGTTCCCGCAAAGGCAGGAATTGATAACCTTTGGCTTTTGCGTCTTGTTTTTCCTTGCGGGAGAAATAAGCTATGTCAGCGCCAAAGAATCTCAATGCATCGGCTATCATACCACCCGATTTTCCCAGTCCTATAATTCCCACCTTTAGCCCGGTAATTTCGCGGGGCATTTCATCCCATGGCTCCTGACCAAATCCGTGAAGGCAGCGTACAAGCTCACTGATTACATATTCTACCACCCCTTCGTCGCCATAATCCCGGATACCTGTTACCGTAATACCCCGTTCGTTAGCATAACGGATGTCTACGTTGGCACTTTCGGGAGAATACAGGGAACAGCACATTCCTATATATTTAATATCGGGACATCTTTCTAATACATATCGGTTAATCTGTGAGGTATAACTCAGAAGTACGGCATCCGCATTACCTATACGCGCAATGATTTCATTATCATCTGCAGGTATATCCTGATGCATAACAACTTCCTTTGCAAAAGAATGCAACTCCTTCTCAGCGGACGGGATCAGGCTCACCGGCTCTATAGCCACAAGTTTATTGAACATAATTTAAAAGAATTAAAGAATAAAGATAACAAAAGAACCTGTGGTGTAAAATTTAAACAGGCTCTAAGATTATTTATTCTCAAAAAAGTTTACTTTTGCTTCATCATTATGATTGCGTCAATAGATACTTCCAATAAAGAGTTTAAGAATGCTCTCGACCTGATTGAACGGAGCAACCAGTCTGTTTTTCTCACAGGAAGAGCAGGTACAGGTAAATCGACTTTTCTGAAACATCTCTGCCAGACGACACGTAAAAAATTCGTTGTTTTGGCACCTACCGGAATAGCGGCGATAAATGCAGAGGGATCGACATTGCATTCATTTTTCAAATTACCATTCAGGCCTATGGCCCCCGATGACGCAGATTTGAGTCTTGTCGGTGGCCGCATTTTTGAGTTTTTCAAGTATAGGAAAGAACACCGTAAGATCATACAGGAAGTGGAACTTATAATCATTGACGAAATATCGATGGTAAGAGCCGATACAATAGACTGTATTGACAGGATTCTCCGGGTCTACTCAAATAATATGCGTACTCCTTTCGGGGGTAAACAACTTGTTTTTGTCGGCGATGTATTCCAACTCGAACCTGTGGTTACTCCCGATACAAGAGAGATAATCAACAAATTCTACAAGAATGCTTTTTTCTTTTCAGCGAACGTTTTTCGTGAAATAAACCTTGTTCCGATAGAATTTACAAAAATCTATCGTCAGACAGATGAAAAGTTTATTTCTATACTGAATAATATAAGGAACGGAAAATCGAACAATAGCGATTTGGCTCTACTCAATAACCGGGTAAATTCCGGTTTTAACCCAAGAGAGGAAGATATGTATATTACGCTGGCTACCAAACGTGATAATGTTGACTATATTAACGAGAAGAAGATGTCGGAACTCGATACCTTTGAGTTTGTCAGTTATGGTATCAAAGAAGGCGATTTTCCGGAATCATCTCTTCCCACTGCACAGGAACTAGTACTTAAAGAACATGCACAGGTCATGTTTATCCGTAACGATATGCAATGGCCCCGCCGCTGGGTTAACGGCACTATCGGCATTATATCGGGAATAGATGAAGAAGGGCATGTATATGTTCTCAAAGAGGATGGATTTGAGGTGAAAGTAGAACTGGAAACATGGCGGAATTACAGGTACAGATATAATGAGCAGGAAAAGAGGATCGAAGAAGAAATTATCGGTACTTATACCCAACTGCCATTGAAAGCTGCGTGGGCAATTACAATCCATAAGAGCCAGGGGCTTACCTTCAATAATGTGATTGTTGATTTTAGCGGAGGAGTATTTGCCGGAGGACAAGCTTATGTAGCCCTGAGCAGATGTACCTCGCTGGACGGGCTTGTTCTTAAAAAGAATATCAATAAAGTAGATATATTTGTGCGGCCCGAAATAGTGGAATTCAGTAAACAATTCAATAATGAGCAATTAATTAATAAAGCACTGAAAGAATCGGACGCTAATTATCTGTACAAAGAAGCGATAGCACAATTCGATGAAGGGAATTTCGATAATTTCCTTGACCATTTCTTCAAAGCTATCCATGCCCGCTATGATATAGAAAAGCCATTGCAACAAAGATATATACGAAAGAAGCTGAATACCATAAACCACCTTAAAACAAAGAATGCCGAATTAAAGGACAGGCTATACGAACAGACCAAAGTACTAAAAAAGTTAGCGAAGGAATATTATCAGATGGGTAATGAATGCATCGTTTCATACAAGGATTATCGTGCAGCTCTGGCCAACTTCAACAAGGCACTGGATTTAGACCCTACCTATCTCGATGCATGGATAAGGAAAGGTGTAACCTTCTATGATCAGGAGGATTATTACGAGTCTATGAAGTGCTTCAACAAGGCTATAGAATTAAGTCCGCTATCATTCAAAGCTCTCTACAACAGAGGAAAAAACAAGCTTAAAGTGGATGAGCCGGAACTGGCTATAACCGACCTGATGAAAGCCTCGGGGCAGAAGCCACGTCATGCCGCCTGCCATGAATATCTTGCTGAAGCTTATGCAGCTATTGGCAATACCGAATTATCGGATAAGCATTATCAGATCGCCAGAGAATTGAAGAATTCCAAGGGTAAGGACTTATAAATTGACCTATAAAATAAAACTCTTCAATCAGAATTTCATTTTCAATATCCTCACTGCATTTAAGATAGCTAACAAAGAAACACCCACATCGGCAAAAACCGCTTCCCACATATTCGCTACGCCAAAGCCTCCTAAAATTAGAACGATCAATTTGACGGAAAATGCCAAAGTGATATTCTGATAAACTATCTTCTTGGTTGCCCCGGCTATTTTTATGGCAGTAACAATTTTAGAAGGCTGGTCGGTTTGTATAACAACATCTGCGACTTCAATAGCTGCATCACTACCCATTCCGCCCATTGCAATACCTACATCGCTCATAGCAAGAGATGGCGCATCATTTATGCCATCACCGACAAAAGCCACCACATTTTCATTATCAGACTTCAATTGTTCAATATGTTTAACTTTATCCTCAGGCAGTAAATTACCATAAGCCTTACCAATTCCTAAACGGGAAGCAACACTCTCTGTAATGGACGACTTATCGCCGCTTAGCATTACTACCTGATTAATTCCATTCATATACATGTTTCTTACAGCATCGGCAGCATCCTCCTTCACTTCATCTGCAATCGTGATATAGCCTGCATATGTATTATCTATTGCAATAATAACAGTTGTTTCAGGTATTAAATCAATCGACTTATCATAACTTATATGATACTTTTCCATCATATTGGCATTACCTGCCAGAACTTCATGTCCATTTATGTCACCTTTCAATCCATGTCCCGGAATCTCTTCTATATCGGTTGCCGGATAGTCTTTAATCGTGTCTTTTCCGTAAGCAACAATTGCTTTTGCAATGGGGTGATTAGATTTTTTCTCTAATGCTACTGCATATTCAATTAATTCGTCTTTCTCCACAGCTACGGATGAAACTATATCCTGTACATTAAATACCCCTTTGGTTAAAGTACCTGTTTTGTCCATGACTATGGTATTCACTTTTGTCAACAAGTCCAGGTAATTTGCCCCTTTGAATAGTATACCGGCTTTGGATGCAGCACCGATACCTCCGAAATATCCTAACGGTATGGATATGACCAATGCACATGGGCACGAAATAACCAGAAAGACCAAGGCCCGGTAGAGCCAATCCTGAAATATATAATCCGTTACAAAGAAGTAGGGTATTACAGTAACCAGTAACGCAAAGAAGAATACCAAAGGAGTGTATATCTTGGCAAATCTGCGGATAAGAAGTTCGGTTCGGGCTTTTCTGGAAGTCGCGTCCTGTACCATCTCCAATATGCGGGATAAGGAACTGTCCTCGTATTTTTTCGTTACTCTTATATAAATCACTTTATCGATATTGAGCATGCCTGCCAAGACCGGTTCACCTTCCCGTATTGTTTTAGGCTTACTTTCACCTGTCAGGGCAGATGTATTAAAACTGCCCGATACAGAAATCATTATCCCGTCCAGCGGAACTTTTTCTCCAGCTTTGACTAGTATTGTCTCTCCTGTTTTTACATCTTCGGGAGCAATAGTTATATAATTGCGGTTTCGTTCTACGGTTGCCGTATCGGGACGGATATCGAGAAGGGATTTTATATTCTTCCTTGCTTTATCTACTGCCGAGGCCTGGAATAGCTCACCGACAGAGTAGAAAAGCATAACAGCAACACCTTCGGGATATTCGCCAATAAAAAAAGCGCCTAATGTAGCCACAATCATCAGGGAGAATTCCGTGAAAATATCTTTTTGCCGGATTGTCTGCACAGCCTCTCTGAAAACAGGATAAGCAACCGGGATATATGCCAGTATATACCAAATAAGCCTGTAATGAGAATTAAAATACCGGCTGATAAGATTGTCCATAATTATCCCTGCCAGAAGTGCAGCAAGGCTTAAACCTACGGGAATATATATCTTCCGGTTTTGTGTATTGTTACCCGGCAATTCTTCGGAACAAGAATCGCAACAGGTACATTTATATTCTTTATTTTCGTCCATTTCTTATTTTTTTATACAAAGGTATGGACTATAGCCTGCAACTGAGTTGCAAATTTACATCTAGCGTTTTTTAGCTTCGGGTAATCTAATTACGTGGAAAATAATATATGATACAGACTCCCAACAGAGCTATTAATGCTCCGATAATATCGTATTTATCAGGAGAATAATTATCGAATTTCATAGCCCACAGTATAGACATAACGATAAAAAAACCGCCATAAGTAGCATATACCCGCGCAAAATTTGAGGTCTGCCATGTTGCTACCACTCCGTAGAAAGCAAGAATCAAAGCACCCAAAACTCCGTACCACCAAGGTTTTCCTTCTTTGAGGCATAGCCAGACTAAATACCCCCCTCCTATTTCACATAGCCCGGCAAGAATAAATATTGGAATTGATTTGAGAATCATAGTCAATTGAATATTTTGCATATTTAAAGATTCTACAAAGGAATAAAATCTTTGCTAAATATCGACCTTATTACATCGTCCGCAATACCCCTTGATTACAAGATTAACACTTTCTACTTGCATTATAGGCGACAGTGCAAATCTGGGGATAGAAATATTTTCCAGACAGAATGCATCCTTGCAGTAAATGCAATAAAAATGAGCGTGAAGATCATCCATATTGCAATGGCAATCCCTGTTGCACACCGAATATTTTATGGAACCCGACCCATCGTCGAAACTGTGGATAAGCTGATGTTCGTGAAATAAATGGATTGTACGAGAAATAGTCGATTTATCAACCGTATCGAGTTCTATTTCCAAATCGGATAAACTGAATGCTTTGCTAAACTCGAGCATCGTTTTAAGTATTAATATCCGTAGAGCTGTCGGTTTTATACTGCGCTCTTCCAGCAAGTTTATATAAGAGCTGTTCATGCTATAATTTTATCTCCGTTACTTTTAAGACCACAACAAAAGTAACGAATTTAAAATATAATATACATCCAAATGAAATTTGATAGAATTGATTTTAAATATTGTACAGATTTTCGAAGATGGATATCCACTGTTGTTATGGTTATTCCCATTTTCGATGCAATTTCTTTTCGGGAAAAGCCATCCACCCACCTTAATTTATAAACCTCTAAACGTTTTTCCGGCATATTATGAACGGCATCTTCTATCTTAGAAAACAAATCTTCTATATCTGTATTGTCTTCATTTTCGACACTCAGATTTTTCAATTCTAAAACAGATTCAAAGATTTGTTTATTTACCGACTGCCGGGTCCAGTCAATAAAAATATTCTTAGCTATTGTAAACAAATAGCCTTTCAGGGAATCTATATTTGAATTTTTACGGTTTTGCCACAACCTGATAAATACCTCTTGAGTCATATCCTGAGCATCATCTCCCGATTTACAATTATATAATATAAAAGCATATATAGTCTTATGATACTTATGAAAAATAAGGTCAAAAGCTTTTTCATCTCCTTTTTGAAGAGCTAGCAATAGTATTTTGTCTTTATCAACAGTCAAAATGTATTTCGATTAAGATTTAAGTAACAATATCTGCAAATATACATTTTTTTTTCATGTATCAAATTCTCCGGATACTCCACCCATTGTTAAAAAACAGCCGAAATTATTTTATTAACAATCAGCAGTTTGACAATTTTAACATCAATTGATCTATTTTTTTTCATAATAGAGTAATAGCTTTTCTGAAAAGATTCGTCTTTATATATAGACCGACATGAAAAACATATGGAAAACAATAAATATATCGACTTATTAAATAAGTACCATGAAGGAAAGTGTTCAAAAAAGGAATTGGTGATTCTTTTTGAATGGATTAATTCCGATGAAGGAAATACAGAATTGGATACATATCTGACTAGTCAGATCCAGAATGAAAAGTATCTGGACCAGATTACTTTTTCTACAGATGCCGAAGTTCTTCTACATGATATTAAAGAAGAAATAGGAATAGGGAATCCGCGTAAACTTCAATTGAGAAAGGTTAAACTATATGCCGCGGCAGCAGTGGTTGCTGCTATTGTATTAGTTGGGAGTTTTTCTATTTTCTGGGGGAGTGAAAACCATAAGCATCAGGATGTTTTATTCGCAGTAGAAAAAGGGAGCAAAGCTAAGGTATCGCTTAGAGATGGCAGTGAAATCTTACTCAATTCGGAAAGCTATATTACTTATCCTGCAGACAAAGAACGGCAATTCACCTTAACAGGGGAAGCGTATATTCATATTGCAAAAAAAGATAAAGAGCCATTTGTGGTTCATACACAGCATGTAGATATCTTAGTTTATGGAACAACATTTAATGTAAATGCTCAGCCATGCAACCAGAATATAACTGTATCATTAATAGAAGGTTCGGTCGGAATACGCATACAAGGCGAAGAAAACATCCAATATATCAAACCCGGACAAACAGCTGACTATAATGTAAAAACAAAAGAACTAAACTATACTACAGGGAACCTGACAGATATTGCTTTGTGGAGATTAGACGAACTAAAAGTGGAAAATGAAGATATCATTGAATTATGTAAGAAACTCGAATCATGGTACAGCGTAAAAATAATACTGAAAAACAAACCATCTAAAACACATAAATATAATCTGTCGCTCAGACAGGAACCTATTGAAGACGTATTGGAATTAATCAGCACATTAGCTCCTATAACGTATGAAATAAAAGAAGGAAAGGAGGTGGTGATCAGCTACATCAATTAAAATAATACATCTGAAAAACACAAAATATTCTCACTAAAAAATGGACATAAGAATGGTTCAGACTCTTATGCCCATTGATAAATACCCGACTCTGGCAAGACAAATATTTAATAATTTATGTACAAAGGTATGAAAAAAACTATTGTGCTGCTAAAGTGCAGCAATAAAAAACTTTACATAAGTAAAGTCGTGTTAATGTGCTTTATATTTTTGTTATCAGGACTAACACTAGAAGCGCAAAACAATATACTGGAATCTTCGAAAGGCACTAAAAAAATCAGTCTGACGTTAAAAAACACTTCATTAAAGAATTTCTTCACTGAAATAGAAAAGCAATCAGACTTACGTTTTTTTTATGATGCCGTAGATGTTAATGAGAATCTTCCAATCTCAGCTAATTATAAAAATACAAGCATAAATGAAATTCTAAAAGAAACTTTATCCCCAATAAAGTTAAATTACAGAATAGCGGGAGATCAAATCATTATAACACCTCATAGTCCCCAAAACAAACCTTCAGACAAAGAAGTAGATCTGATATCAATAAGCGGTATTATTTCCGATGAAAAAGACGAACCGATCATCGGAGCAACTGTAACAGTAGAAGGCGAACCGGCAGGAACTATTACCGACGTCAACGGGCATTATGAACTCCAAGCCCGTAAAGGCGCAGTACTGAAGGTATCGAGCATCGGATTTGAATCCAGAACAGTAAGAGTAGGAAATCAGCCTGTTATAAACATTAGGCTGAAAGAAGATTCTAAGCTGTTGGAGGAGGTCGTAGTTGTTGGTTATGGCATTCAGAGGAAACGTGATGTAACGGGTTCGATAGTAAGAGTTGATCCCAAAAGAATGGAAACAATGCCGAATGTGAATCCCGTGCAGGCTCTGCGGGGTACAGTAGCCGGGGTACAGATTATTGATGATGGGCGTCCCGGATCTAGTGGAACAATAAGCATCAGGGGTACATCTTCTATCACAGCCAGTAATCAACCACTGATAGTCCTGGACGGAATACCATATATGGAAGGAAACCTTGCCGACATAAACTCGAATGATATAGAATCTATCGATATATTGAAAGATGCAAGTTCCGCTGCAGTTTATGGAGCAAGAGGGACAAATGGGGTAATTCTGATTACAACAAAAAGAGGATCAACCAGCAAACCACGCCTAAATTACAATGGATATTATGGCTTTTCTAAATATGCAAGCCTTCCAAAGTTGTTAGGCCCCGAAAAGTATATGCAAAAATTGAAAGATGTTGAAGAATATCTGGGCGGACAATTAACAATCTTAAATCCATTGGAATAAGCAAATTATGATGCTGGTATTACAATAGACCCGTTTAAGGAGATTTCGCAGGATGCACCAATGACTTCTCACGAATTGAGCATTTCCGGAAAAAATGATATTGTGAATTATTATTTTTCGGGCTCTTATACAGATATGAAATCAGTTGTGAGAGGTGATCAGTTTAAGCGGCTTTCTGTCCGTGCCAATTTCGATATTAATATTACCAACTGGTTAAAAGTAGGTGTCAATGCCGGATTTACCAACAGAGATAGTTCCGGCAATCAGGCTAGTCTCTACTTCACTACTTATTTGAGTCCGTATGCCAATTTGTATTATGACGATGGAGTACCAAGGCCGGCTCCGATAGATATAGGATTAGTAATAAATCCGTTAAGTAAAACCTTATTGAACGATGATAGAGATGTAACTCAAATCCTGTTTAGCAATATCTATACAGAAGTAAAGCTACCTCTCAATGGATTGATGCGGATTGAGAGAATATTTTAAAACAAACTGGAACGATAAGGAAAAAGTATATTACAAACGTGTATATATGGGTTGTATCAGAGCAATAGATTATCTTTTTAGTCTGGATGAGTTTGATGGCAAAAATATGATTGTAGAAGGAGGAAGCCAAGGGGGAGCCTTAGCCATTGTCACAGCCGGACTAGACCAAAGGGTCAGTGCTCTTATAGCCTATTATCCGGCTTTATGTGATTTTACCGGATACTTAAATAACAGAGCCGGAGGTTGGCCACACTTATTTAAAGATATAACTGATAAGCAGGATGCTGTATTGCAAGTAAAAGAAGAGGTAACTAAATACTATGATGTAGTAAATTTTGCACGTCAGGTCAAAGTTCCCGGATTTTATTCATTCGGTTATAACGATATGGTGTGTCCCCCTACTTCGATCTACTCAGCATACAATGTTATTAGTGCAGATAAAACAGCCTTCATAATTCCCGAAACAGCTCATTGGACATATCACGAACAGTGGATAAAATCGGAAGAGTGGCTTACTCAACTTCTGAATCGATAGAAGATAGATGATTAATTGGCACAGGTAAAGAAAAGACCGACAGAAATAGTTTACCTGGATAATAATTGATTAACATACTCCAAATATCAACATTGCGACTAAAAATATAATCACAAAGATTATGATTAACCAGTCGTATTTGTATTCATTATCTGTCTTCTTTTTACTCATGATTCAAAAGTAATAAAGTAATCTTTATTACTGATAAAAGGGAGTAATTAATGCTCAAATATTTTAGCGATAAGGTACAGGAGTAAAGATTAAGATAGGCAAGTATTATCATATATCCCGAAAAACAGGAATGGGATTGTTTCACAACAGCCCCATTCCTTACTTCTCAAATGTGCAATTAACTAATTAATCAACTATAATAAGTAGTGTTGTTGATTTTTATTGCTCTTTATATTTACCGTCCAACATATCCTGATAAGTCGGATTGTAAGCATTATTGAATACATTCCAACTGCTTGCTGTTACTGAAGAAAGTATATCTTTCAATCCCGAAAAATCGGAAAGTGAAGAGTTGTAAGAAACCGTAATCTCTTTTACATTTTTCAATACCCGGAAACCATTCAGATTTGTAAGTTTCGAATTTCCATAATAGGAACTATAGCCCGATATATTCAGTGAGCCATTTACCGTTGTAAGTTTTGGCATATCTATTTCCGACAGATTATCGGAATTATATCCGCCGCTCGTTATAGCGCAATCTCCATCTATCGTTTCCAAAACAGGCATACTAAATTTCTGCATCGAAGAAGCATCGATATTCGCTGTACCTGTTTTCTTCAAGAGGGGCAATTCTATAGCCTTAGGAGCCGAAGACAGATAGAACATCCCTCCCACTTCTTTCAGATTCGGCAGACTTACTTTATCAAGGCCATAAGTACTGAGACTCAGATTTCCCTGTATCTTTTCCACGCTTATGGTTGCCTCAGCCATTGTGTTCATATCGGTAGTAAAATTCAAGCTCTTTAGTTCTTTAAATCCTTCCAGACTCTTAATATTGCAATTACCCCATGTAACATCATATCCACAGATATCTTTACCTTTCAGTGTGAAAGGAGTAGTTATATTGTATAACTCCAGACCGTTCATATTTATATTGCGAAGGTCTACTTCTGTGATGGAAGTCAGGTTGTTTCCATACAGTGATATTTTATTAGCCTGAGATAATGAAAATCCGGAAAACTTCTTAAATGAAACCTGGGAAATTATAATATCTCCTCCCACACTGTTCAGCAGCGACAGTCCGTCAATATTATCTTCCAGCACAGGCCAGCTTGATATGTATATCCTTCCTCCTACCGATTTTAAAGATTTCATATCTTTGGTACTCTTCAGTTTTGGCATATTGGATATAAATAATTCTTTATCAACGGATTCTAATGATTTCAGTCCCTTCAGGTCTTCAATATTGACATTTTCCAGCCTAAGATTACCCGATATTGTTTTTAACGATGTTATATCCACATTTACAAGAAGGTCACATGCTGAAATAGTTACGTCACCCGGCAGGGAACCCAACTGGGGGAGTGCTAACGATTCCATTTTAGAAAGAGACGTTATACTGAGTGTCGTCACATTTTTTAGTACAGGGAAGTTCACCGACTTCGCTTCTTTCCATTGCGTTATGTTCAAATTGCCGCCGATTTTCTCCAGTTTTGGAAAATCAACCGCTGCCAGTTTATTCATATTCCACGAACCCTGAATTGTCATGTTTTCCACGATATTCTGTAACTTGGGAAACGACATCTCAACCAAAGAGTCTGTATTCTGTATCTGTAACGCTCTGTCAATATTTTTCAATTCGGGGAATTTTGCCGATCTGATGTTAGCGCCATTTATTACCAGATTGGTCATAATTGATCCTAGTTTGGCAAAATCTACCGTTTTCAAACCTTTTACCTGTCCTATTTGAAGCGATCCTACCCTTTCCAGATTTTCCAACCCTTCTAAGCTGTTTCCGGCAAATGTAGGATTTATAATGAGGTTGAAATCAATTGTTCTTAATCCGGCTAAAGGTTTAAGACTGTATACCGAATCCGCTCCGGTAGCAGCTCCGATAGTCAGGCTTCCATTGATACGGGCAAGCCCGAGCGTTGCAAACTCATCTACTTCGGCCTGTGTCAGAAGTATAACATCCCCCTCTCTGGAAACGACATTACGCTCCACATGGTAGTTGTATGTACTCTTTGTACCGTTATAAGCAGTAACCACAAAAGACTGGTCTGTATCCCAATCGGTAATAGTAGCCGGATCAGGTTCCATCTTTGCGTTTTCACTTAATAATACATTAGCCGTAGCACCTGACAACAATAAATTTTCGGGCGCGGTAACCACAATTGTATTTTGTGAAATCGAAGCATTCAATGTCACATCTCCCTGTTTCAAGCGGAATGCGGTTATATAGCTATCTCCTCCATCGAAGTCACTGTCATCATTGCTACAGGCAGAAAAAGAGAGCATTCCCAGCAATGAGAGCAAAATAATTCCTGTTTTATTTATATTCATATCTGTTGATTTTTACTTTATTGTAATTAAGGTTTTACCCATTTACCTGCCTGCAAATCCTCATAAGTAGGATTATAGTTATTCCCCGATGTTTTCCAACCGGAACCGGTTAGTGAGCCAAAAACTTTTTTCAGACCGTTGTATGATTCGATTGCCATCTGGTTTGTTATCTCTATCGACTGAGCCTTCTCGAGACTGGCAAAGCCATCCAAATTTTTCAGCAATTGATTTTTGTAACTACTACTATATCCGTTCAGTATCATTGCTCCACCGATACTTTTCAATACAGGGAACTGTACAACCTCCAGACTCCTGTCCGCATTATATCCGGTGCCTAATCTGAAGTCTCCTCCAACAGACTCTAAAGATGGAAAACGTAATATACGGGTTTGGGTAGATCCCACATTAAGGTCGAAATACCCTCCTACCCTTTTCAGTTTCGGAAATTCCAGTGTTTTATCAACTCCCTGATCCAGACGGGCAAAATAAAAATCTCCTCCTACTTCTTCGATATCAGGCATTGAATACCGTTTGATATTGTTGTTCTCTAAGCGGAATGTTTTGTTTATTTTCCTTATACCGCGTATATGCACTGTATCCATATAAGACACATATCCGTCGAGAGATAGCGAATCCACCTCGTGGAATCCTTCAAGAGCAGGGAAACCCGGATATCCATTATTATACGAGGCTCCGCTTGAAGCGATAGTCAACGTTCCTTTGAATACATCGTCCCCGATAATCTTATCGGCCTGAATAGAATTACCTAAAACTTTAAGTTCGCCTATGTTCAAACCTTTGACATTGATCTCTTTGATAGGAGTCGCGGTTCTGGTTCCGATAGTTAACCTGCCAATGTATTTAATGCCGGCCGGAAGTTTAAGAGCTGTCATCTGTGGCAGATCGTACAGATATAATTCACCTTCGACCCTCTCCAATGCCTTGAAATCCAGGATTCCCTCAATCTGGGCATATGTGATAGCCAACCTGTCCGACACGGTTTTCAGTTTGGGAAAATCAAGTACCTTTATATATTTACTGTCAATGCTCAGTGTTGTTGCCTGAGTCATGGCAGGGAAACTGACCTCTGTCAGGTATGTAGTGGACGGAATAGTGATAACCCCTGTTGCCACCTCCAGCTTAGGTGCATTTATAAAAGACAGCATGGTAAGCTGGCTGAAGGTCATAGCTCCAACCTTCTTCAATTCCGGCAGATCGACCTTTTTAGTACTTTTAAAATAGGTAAAGGACAAGTCTGCGGTTTCTTCCAAAGACGGAAATGAAATTTTAGACATCATCGCGTTCGATCCGTTAGCCGTATTAAGAGACAGTTTCCCTTTTACAATTTTCAGTTTAGGGAAGTTTATCCCGGCAAGCGGACAATCCAGTGTCAGAGTCTCTGATACGGATGTCAATACAGGGAAATCCGCAAGACCGATCAATGTATTTTTAATATACATACCACCTGCTGTTTTCAAACCCGGAAAATTCACTTTTTCAAGATTTCTTGCTCCATCAATTCTTATCTCCCCTCCTATTTTTTCAAGCTTGTCAAGGCCGGTAAGGTCTTTCCCCGAAAAGGTAGGATGAATAATAAGTGAATAACCTATTTCTTTCAGTTGAAGTAAAGGAGCCAGTGTAGAGATAGAGTCTGATTCGGTGCCTATTGTGCGGCCAATTACCAGATTCCCTTTTATGGCAGTAATACCTTTTTCTCCAAACGCATCCACATCGGCTTGCGTTTCCAGCACAACAGAACCTTCAATTCCAATATCTGAACGCACCACAGTATATTTATACCTGATTTGCGATCCGTTATAAGCTGTAACGGCAAACTGCATTTCATCATCCCATTCGGTCACAGACTTAGGATCGGGGTAAATAGTGGCATTTTCACTCAATTTTATCGTGGCGGCAGCACCATTCAGGGATATTCCTTCGGGAGCTGTCACCGTAATTACATTATCGGAAATCACCGCGTTAAATTCTTTGTCTCCTTGTTTCAATGAGAAAGAAGCGATGTAGTTATCTTTTCCTGCAAATGGATCATCTTCATCACTACATGAAGAGAGTAAGCCTATAACGGCTAACAGCAGCAAGTAAAAACTCTTATTTAATATATTCATAACCATTTTTATATATTAGTTGTTGAAATTCATATCAGCAGGGACACAGGCTTCGGTCGAGACTTCACCCACGGCAGCCCCTTTACCGATCGTTCCGGTATGTACTTTCACAAAATCTATGTGTTTCAGATTGGCAGGTGAACCATCGGCCTGTATAGCATTTTCGATCCAAAATTCATTCATGGGTTTGGTCTTATCGCTATTGTAGTTGTCCACATATCCCCAAGGCAGGTCTTTTGCATATTCAATACCCCCTTCTACAAAAAAGTTTGCAGCAAGGCATGTTCCCACCAATGTGTAATAATCTTCGGCTATAAACATCGGGAAATAATATGCCTGTGAATGGTAGCCATTGTAATCTACGGAATTAGACCTGCCGATATTATCCGTCCAAAGAACATTGGAACCACTGGCATTCGGCTTGTAGTATGTTATAGCGTAGCGGTATTTGGTGTCTTTACTATCAGCTTCGCTGCCTTTCAGTTCATACCATGTGTCATCAGGAAGTCCATTGCCGTTTTCATCCTGCATCACCCATACTATACCCGGTTCGCTCCATCCGGCAAAAGCGTTTCCTTTTATAAGCAGGTCGGCTTTTCCTTCTTCATTTTTTACACTATGGTCAAACCCTGCAATCCAGTATCCGCCATAAGCCCCTATATGGATATAGCCGCTTGTATTACCCGTATTCAACCAGTTTTGCGCATCCTGCAACGCTTTTGCTTTTGTGGAACCGATCTGATAGTTTACAAACTGACCGGGTGCAGGTATATAGTCGAACACAGTAGCAGCCGTGGCTTTATTGCCTGTTTTCACAGGTCGGAAATATGTTCCTTCCGGTTCGGTACAGGTCACCTGTACTTCTGCTTTTGCCGATGAACTTTGCTCTGTTACAGTAATCAGATAAACACCCTTTGCCGATGGTGTGAATTTCAAATATCCGGTGGTAGAGCTTTGTGTTGCGCCGTCGACCGTCCACTTGAATGTCGTAGGATTTTCGATATTGCAAATCACAGGAGCCAATACGAGGGACTTGCCTAATGGAACAGTCATCTTCCGCAATTCATTTATATTTGAAGCGACACGGTAATGGCCGTTATCGAAGAATAGTTCAGGAGTAGGCTCGGGCAGTGTGGTAACCGTGATTACCTGCATATCTGTTCCGTCTTCATTGCTGACTTTTAGGGAAAGTGTCTGTGCACCAAGTTTTGTCTGGTTAAAAACGTATGTTTTACTTTCGGAGACAATTTTACCGTCCAGTCTCCATACATATGTTGCATCTTCGGCATAAAGCACTTCTGCCGAAATTTCCGTATCCTTTCCCGAATAGGCTATAATGGAAGATGACACGTTGATCTCGGGAGGCAATTTATCCTGTACGGATATTTTAATTTGCTTTTCCACCGTACCATTTTCGGCATCTATCCTGAGAGTTACAAAATACTCTCCTGCATCGTTTTGATTAAAAATTAATTCCGGATCAACAGAAATAATCCTGCCTTCCAGCTTCCATGAATACATTGGATTTACAGCATTTTCTACATTAGCTTCGATGGCAAGATCCCTGCCAATCTTTACCTTGTATTCCTCCATCCCGAATGTAATCGTGGGATCACCAGTCAGTTCATTGTTGTCATCGTCGCTCGAACAGGACGATAACGAACAAATCAAATAAACTGACAGAAGCAGAAAAATCAGATGTTTTAAATTTCTCATAGTGTTATTATTTGATAAATTAGTTTTGTTTTTTAATATTTTCATTCTCCAATTTCTTTCTGGTAAATACGATATGTGCGGGTATATCGCCGGTTATCACGTCCCATTTCTTCTTACCATCAGGGCTAAAGCAATAGAGGGTGCCCGGGCTTGTATAGTCCTTGGCATCTGTAACGAATATTTCCTTTGTCTCAGGGTTGATAGCCAATCCATACGGCACTTTTATCCTTTTTTCCGTTCCGTCCGTGATAAAGTTGCGCGAAACGACGTTTCGAGTCTTTGTATTTACAATAGCATACGAGACAGTATTGCTCTGTGTAATATGGCTCCATTCCACACTGTACATATAGATAGAATCTCCGCTTGCCGTCATGTTGCTGCATGGCAGGTTCAGTGTCTTGATTACCATGTCGTTCCTGCCAATGATATAGGTATTGGAACCGATGTATTTATAGTCTCCACGCGAGCTGACGTATATGTTGTCGTCACTGTCCAGCTCCATTCGGTGGAGATTGATTCCTACAATGATTTTTTTCGTTTCCGTAAATGTATTCAGGTCAACGACAGAAACTGTATTGTCATAGTTTGGCACACGGTATCCGCCTGAGTTGGCCACATATAACTTATTATCCCTTATTACCATTTCCTCGGGCTGATATCCTACGATACACCGCCCTACCTCTTTCATTGTTGCCGTGTCCACTTTCACAACACAGCCTATCGGCGCATCAGGTGTGATTTTAACTTCAGCATCATAGGAACTGATATATGCGTATCCTTTATCAAATACAATATACCGGCAGTTCTTTACCACGATTTCATTTTCGTGCCTTCCGGTTATTTTGTTCATAACTTCCACATATCCTGAAACATTGACAACAGCATATAACTTATTACCGTAAATCTGGATATCGTTGCCTACATCTCCCAGTTCTTTTACCACTGTGGGGTTTATTGTAGGATAAATGTTTTTGAAATATGTGCCGGATCCATAGTCGAAATAATCAATGGATGACTTATTGCTCCCCATATTTGCTTCATTCAATAAATAAAAGCCCTCGACGGGTCCTTTTTCACCGGGTGTAACTTCCGTTTCGGTAGGGGGATTGATGTCATCATCATCGCTCCGGCACGAAGAGATACCAGCCAGTATAGATAACGCCAGTATCGGAGTCAGGAAAAATAATCTGATGTTTCTCATTTTTGCATTGTTTATAATTGGGTTTCTATAGGATTACATTTAGTATGAATTTGAAATTTGTTCCCGGCATGGGATAGCGTAACACAACTTCGTATTGCTGATTGAAAAGATTGTTAACCTCAGCGGTTAACCGGAAATCCGTTCCTTTCCAGTTGAGTGATTTACTCAATGAAAGATCGTGCGTATACCATTCCTTTATGCGGTTCTCCACGATATTGGCGCTTCCGTCGTAACGTTTGCCTGTATATATAAAGCTGTAATTGAAATTCCAAGTCTTATATGTTGTGCCGATGATGGCTGAACCGCTGTGCCACGGGATATATGCTATTTGTCCTTTGTAGGTAGCAGGTTCTTCGGGATCGGAATAATCCTGAGCTTGCTGATATGTATAATTTAACCGTATATCGACAGATAGATTTCTACCATGTTGTATATTTCCGAATAAAGCGGCATCGAGTCCGTTGATCTTTACTAACCCGATGTTTTTCATCGTCCACCTGAAATTGACTCCACCGGGAATCGCAACCAGCTTATCGGTTATTCTGTTATGATAGGCGTCGACCTGCCCTCCTATATTTAAAGAGCGGGTAACGGGATGTGAATAGGTTATCCCGATATTGTATTGTTTTGTATATTCGGGTTTAAGAAAAGAAGATAAGCTGCCCATGTACGCGAGATGCATTTCGCTGAAGGTAGGCATACGGAAAATGTCTTTATAA
The DNA here is from genome assembly GCF_900079725.1 of uncultured Dysgonomonas sp. NCBI lineage: Bacteria > Pseudomonadati > Bacteroidota > Bacteroidia > Bacteroidales > Dysgonomonadaceae > Dysgonomonas > uncultured Dysgonomonas sp. The sequence continues at coordinate 5,083,596 of NZ_LT599032.1, read as the reverse complement.
AAGGCTCTCAGATGAAAATCATGGGCATCGAACGGTTGCCACGAAGCAATGATAGCCGGGGTATATTTATCCCAATCGCGCTGTATCTCTTTTTTCTCTTCTTTGGTATTGTCATGGATGTAAGAAGCCAATAAGCTGGCCTGCAATTTGAAACGGTCGAAATAGAGAGACGTCGCAGCAGCTACCCATCCGGAATAACGTTGTGGATAAATAAATTCCCGCATATTGGAGTTCATCTTATTCCACATAAAATCGGCAGAAACATTGGCGCTCCAAAAAGGTAATATATTGAACAAATTGGCAGACGAGAGATAGGCTTCATGGAGCATATATTTATTATCCAGTTCGGGGCCGGGATAAGGGCCGGCTATGTAGTGTATATAGTCATATGCATATTTGGTTGATAGCAATGTGCTGTATGTCGCCGATACGTTCTTTTTGAGGGAGGACTGAAAGAAGAAATTCTTATCCCACTGCCTGTCTTCATGGGCGTATACGTCGGGCTTTTTTATATCGGCTCCCGGATAGCCGCGTTCGGATGTATAGAAATAAGAACGGGTTTTCCATTCTCCGTCTTTGATCTTCCCAAACAGGGCATGTTCGATACGAAAAACATTTATATCGCCGTTTTTCCTTACCTCGGTCGTATCATAACCGCCCCGGTCATCCATATTATTTACTACCGCACGCTTGAATTTATATCTGCCCGAAGAATGGATATATTCGGCATTGAGGGAACCGGATACATTTTCGGATAGTTTCTGATGCCACAGGACAGAGGGATTAACAAGGTCGAAAGCTCCGGTCTTGAATGCCGCTTTGAGGCCGTATCTCCGACCCTGCCTGAATTCCGGAGATTTTGTCGTCATATAGATGGAACTTGCGGACGCATAATCTTTAGCCGGCTGGAATATGGCGCTCTTCTGTCCGTTATAGAGGGATATCGCCTCCATATTGTCCAGTGAAAACCTGCCTAAATCAACAACGCCATTCTGTGGGTTTCCGATTTCTATACCGTCATAGAATACTCCTACATGCTGGCTGCCCATACTACGGATATTTACAGTCTTGAGGCCTCCCACACCGCCGTAGTCTTTGAGTTGTACGCCCGAGAAGTATCGCATGGCATCGGCTACGGAATGGGCACTCAGATTTTCAAGCAACGTCCCTGACAAGGTTTGCACGGGGACAATTTCCGTTTGAATAACCCGTGCGGACACAACAACTTCGTTCAACAACTGTATACTATCCAGCTTGTTCTGGGCAAAAGAAATCAAGCATACGTTTGATAGGATAATAATTAAAATCCTTTTCTTCGACTTGGAAAATGACATTTCAAGCTAATAAGAATATTATCAAATAGCTTACTGAAAATAAGTCGTATGAAGATTGAGTGAATAGGAAATCAGTATAGTAAGTCAGACAACGCCAGCGTAAAAGATTGATTCCTTTTCAGTGTTCTTCAGCTTTATTTCCCGAAAGCTTTAAACTAATCAACCTTGGCAGGTCTTCTGACTTACTCCATCTTTGAACGCCCTTCCCAACATTCAGTGAACAGTGAACAGTGAACAGTTAACAATAAGATTGATAACGGTTGACTGAAGACTGATTACTGTCAATCAGTGGTATTTGGTATTGTTCGAAGACTTTTTTCAGAAACATTGTTAACTGTTTACTGAATAGAGCTTACAGCAGCGGGTCTGTTCAGGACTTACACCTGATTCCCTTTTCATCATTTTTCCGAGGATACGGAAACATGACACCAAAATCTGAGTGCAAAGATATTAATATTATTTAAATAAAGAACCTTGATGAAGAGCAGTTTCAATAATTAACATTAGACCCTGATTTATTTATTGAATATGAGATAATCAGAGGTTTGTTAATTTTTTATTCCTGATCTGAATTCAACTTAGACCTCGAGGAAACCGCATCAATATATTCTTTAGGCGTTAAATTGAACTGACGATAAAAACATTTTGAGAAATACGATGGAGAACTAAATCCGACAGTATAACATACTTCCGATACACTGTCTTCTTTCTGATCAAATAACTGTGCTGCCTTTTTTATCCTTTTGATACGAATAAAATCGTTTGGCGAAACATCAAATAATCCTTTTGTTTTTCTGTACAAACTTGATTTACTCATATTTAATGCCGCAGCAAAATCATCTTGGCTAAACTCAGGATTTCCCAGATTTTCTTCAATCACTTTGTTGACTGTCTTCATAAAGGCTTCATCCGTTTTAGAAAATGCAGTTTCACTTATTGATGTATATGCCGAACGCTTAAAGGCCTCGATCATCTTATTTCTGTTTGCCAGTAAATTTGAGACTGTCGCCATCAGGAATTCATTCGAAAACGGTTTTTCAATATAGGCATCCGCGCCGGAATCTAAACCCTCGATTTTAGATGATAAAGAATTTTTAGCAGAGAGAAAAACTATTGGAATATGGCTAAAAAAGAGGTTCATTCTAATGTCTTTACACAATTCATATCCATCTATATTAGGCATCATTATATCGGTTATAATGAGATTAACAATCTCTTTTTCGAGCACTTCCAGAGCCTTGATGCCATCAGTAGCGGTAAGTATATTATAATAGGGAGATAGCAACTTGGAAATGTATGCCAATAAATCCAGATCGTCTTCTACAATCAAAATATTAATTTGCTTACGTTCATCTTCTGCCGAATACTGATAATTGGGGATTGATAAATTTTCCCTGACAGTGCCATCATTTTTATTCACCCATTCCTGCAATAATGGAATTGTGAGACGAAAACTGTTTGCATCGTCTACAGTGTCCATCGCAAGAAAGCCCTGATGTAATTCGGCCAGTGAGCGGGATAATGTCAGCCCAAGTCCTGTTCCGGCTTTCAATGCCGAAGCCGTACTTTTGTATTGAACAAAAGGTTTAAATATCTCTTCCCTTTGGTTAGCCGGAATAATTTCCCCGTCATTTTTTACTACCAGATCAAAACAACCTTCTTCTTTTATACTTTCTCTGTGAAGCTCAACAGTGATGTAAGTATCGGTATTTTTAATTGCATTAGTTAATAAATTACTTATAATTTTGGTTACCGATTCCTTATCTACATAGGCATAAAACGGTTCGGATGGTAATTCAATATTTAATAGTATGTTTTTTAATTTTATAACCTGATTAAATCGAACCAGCACATCATTTATAAGCTTAATTATATCATAGCGGGCAAAGGTTAAATGGAAGCGTTGTTTCTCTATTTTCCTAAAATCGAGAAGCTGATTTGTCAAGTCCTGTAACCGATTCGCATTTTTATCAATTACTTCCAGATCGTCTCTCATATCATCAGATACATCCTTATTTTTTATGATATTTTCCAGAGGTGACTTGATTAGCGTCAACGGAGTACGTATCTCATGCGCGATGTCTGTGAAAAAGTCTATTTTAGCAGTATACACTTCTCTTTCTTTCTCTTGTTCGTAAAGCCTCAGGCGTTGCCTTGCTTTGAGCATATTTTGCTTTGACAGATATTTATAGGTTCCATATACCACAAGCACAACGAAAGCCAAATAGAAACAGTATGCAAGGTTAGATTCCCACCAAGGCGGTAAAATCTCTATCGGCAGATATATCAGGTCAGCATCAGAGACTTCCGGCAGCTTCAATCTAAAGTTATATTTTCCGGGTCTGACATTGGGATAATTTATTGTATAACTTTCGTTTGTAGATAACCATTCCTCATCGTATCCTTCCAGTTTATATAAATACTGATTATGCTTAGTCCTCTGATAATTCAGATCAGCGAATTTTAATGTGAAATAGTTTTGATGATAATCTAATCTGATCTCATCGGTAAACATTATACTTTCTTTCAGCGGAGAGTCAGCGCCTTCTATTTTAACCTTTCTGTTGAATAACAAGAAGTCAGTCAACACAACATTCGGCTTTATATTATCCTGATAAGTATCGTTAGGATTGAAGGAAATGAATCCGTTTAAAGAGCCAAAATAGAACATTCCATTATCGGCTCTAAGTGCAGATTTATAGTTAAACTGTTTCGATAATAAACCATCGTCATAAGAATAAGTAAAAAACTCTCCCGATTCGGGGTTAAAGTGGATCAGGCCCTCATTGGTAGAAATCCAAAATAAGCCTTTATCATCTTCGAGAATTTCATAAGCAACATCGTTTGGTAACTTGTTGTATGTGGAGAATCTGTTGAATGTGCCATTTTTCTCGTTAAAGCGGGCAAAGCCTCCTCCTTGTGTCGTCACCCAAAGCTGATCTTTGCTATCGATGAAAATACTTAGTACATTATTGTGCGGAAGGCTGGTCGTGTCCCCTATCTGGTAGGAAAAGTTCGTCCATTTCTGATTTACCCTGTTGTAACAAAACAGTCCGTTGATTGCAGTTGCACAATAAAGGTTGCCATTTTTACCTTCTGCAATATCCCTTATCAGATTCAGCCCTAAATCTTCTATTGTTGTAAATTTCTTCAGCTTTTCATCAAAGATTTGGAGTCCCGCTCCCGTTCCAATCCAAAATATGCCTTCCTTATCTTTAAATAACTCATATACGGTATTATCTTTCAAATCGTGGGTACTTCTTCCTTTTTTGTAATGAGTCACAGCATTCGTACTCAAATCTACCTCATATAGTCCTTCCGAAAAAGTTCCTACCCACAGATAGTTATCTCTGTCATGATACAGGGCATGAATATTGTAATGAAGTTTATCTTTCAGGAAAGGTGTGAACTTCATTGTCGTATTTGGCGAAAAAAGATTCAATCCTCCATCTTCGGTTCCTATCCAGATATTGCCGTCAGGAGCTTCACGAAATTCACGTACTCTTTCCCCGGACAGGCCTCCTTTGCCCGGAATCCGGTAATATTTATCGAACAGTGACGATTGGGTAGAGTAAAAATTAACACCACCAAAGTACGTCCCAATCCACATATTACCATCTTTATCTTTGTACAGGCTATGTATAGCATTATCTGATAGCGAATACGGATCTCCTAACTCATGCTTGAAATGTATGCATTTCGATGTTTCTGTATTGTAGATTAAAATTCCGGACTCGGCTCCGATCCAAAGTTCATTCTCAGAAAACTGAGTGACTTTCCGCATGAAAACTTTGTTGCCATTGATATTAGGGTCCAGTAGTTTCTTCACCTTCTGGCTGATAATATTGATTTCGAAAAGACCATACCGCCCTGATATGATATACAGGTGATTGTTAGTCCCTATCATCGTATCATAGATAGCTCCTGCTGATATCAGATGATCTATATCATCATGGGTGAAGCGGGATATTGTGATCAGGTTATCCTTAGAAAAGAAAAGTCCCGCATCATTTATAGAAAACCACAAAAAACCTCTCGAGTCGAGTTCCAGAGACCTTATATCGCTCTTTTCGTTCAATTCTCCTAACAAGTGCCTTTTTAAAATATTCTGTTTTTCATCATAACTGAACAGGCCTTGCCCTTGCGTTGCAATCCATAAGATTCCATTATTATCGTATTGGATATCGTTGATAGGACAATTGATATTGATATCGGAATTTCCCACAATGAAGTGGGTAAATGTCTCTTTTTGCATATCATAGATATAGATACCGTTGGAGGTGCCTATCCATAATTTATATTCATTGCGGGCCTCACATAGTACTGTTATAAAATTGTCTTTGATACTGTCCTCATCTCCTATTCTTTGTCTGAATATAGAGAACGAATGCCCATCATATTTATTCAATCCGTCTTTTGTGCCAAACCACATGAACCCTAACTTGTCCTGCAAAATACAGGTAACAGTATTCTGCGACAATCCCATGGAATTGTCAATCCTTTTGAAATAGTATTTCTTATTCTCTCTTCCCCTGAGCGTCTCAGGAACAATGAGAAATAAACAAAAAAAAGATAAAAGCAATATTCTATACGAATGTTTCATATTTCCAATTTATCCATATAGTTTGACATCAAAGACTTAGTCACCGTTTAAGTTTACAGGAACATATTCTTATAACTCCAGTTTCTTATACCTCATCAATGCTTCCACATAATAATAGTCCGCATAAGTAAGGGGTACATCTATCTCCTGATCTCTGGGAATAGCGCCGACACTATGTTTTAGTATAAAATTGCCATTAGTCCCTGGTTCTGCCAGATATTCATCGGAAGTGAGCGTGATCAGTTGTTTTCCGGCTGTATTTAAGTATAACTCAGAAAGTTTGTTATCCTTTGTTTGCTGACTTAACTCTATAAATGCAGATGCCATTACAGCAGCAGCCGATGCATCTCTTTTTTCATCGGGTATATTGGGGGCATTAAAGTCCCAGTAAGGAATACCGTCTTTAGGCATATTAGGGTGATGTATGATGAAATCTGCGATTCTTTCCGCTTGATTTAAATATTTATCATCCCCGGTTTCTCTATACATCATACTATATCCGTACAGAGCCCATGCCTGCCCTCTGGCCCATGACGATGTATCCGAGTATCCCTGCCATGTTTGTTTGAGACGGCTGTCACCTGTTATTGTATCATAATCTACAACATGGAAACAACTGTAATCTTCTCTGAAATGCTCTTTCATTGTTTTATCTGCATGGCTTTTAGCTATATCTGCATATATCGAATCCCCTGTATATCTAGATGCCCACATAAGCATTTCTAGGTTCATCATATTATCTATGATAACAGGGTATTGCCAAACATCTGTATTCCAATCCCATGATCTGATTACTCCGATATGATCTTTATATCTGGTAGATAATGATTGGGAGGCTTGTACTATTACATCATTGTAGCTATCTGTACCCAATATGCGCAGACCATTTCCAAAACTGCAATAAATCATAAATCCTATGTCATGATTATCCGTTGTATATTTTTGATCTTCGACCCTATTGGTATAATCAATGGCATATTTCTTTAATTCATCTGTCGGATTGTTTTCGTAAAGATACCAAAGTACCCCCGGAAAAAAGCCGCTACACCACCATTTGGAATCGGATGTAACCAATTGTCCGTTTTCAAATGTTTTAGGCAGAAGTTTGTTGCCTTCCAGCGATTTTGCCATTTCTAAAGAGGCAATAGTGGCTCTGTCCAGTCCTTTTTCTATTGTCTTTTGCATTTCAGTCTTTGAATCGGCACATGAAAGTAATACAACTAAGAGGCTGCATAAAATGCTTATTGAACTAATTATTTTTTTCATTTTTATTCAGTGATTTTAGGTTACAAAATTTCTTTTAGTATATAAGTGGTTTTATCTTTTTTATTCCGGCCTGTCAAAAACAATTTGATCCTTGTGACTCCTTTCTTCCAACTGGCTTTTAACCACGGATCTTTTATTACATAATATGCTTTTTGAGGTTTCAGTTTCTTTTTATCATATGTCAGTCTATATCTTTTACCATCATCAGAGGTTAATGTTATATCTCCGTTGGTATTAATGTATACATCTCCATATACCATTAAAGATATAAAAGTAGAATCGCCTGTGACTTTCAACAGATTGAAATCTTCTGTAACCAGAAATTCTCCCGAAGATTTAAGAGTGATAGTCCTGTTCCAAAAATCCACATTGGCTTCTTTGGAATATGCTTTGGCAATATCGACAAAAAAAGACTGCTCTTTATCACTTATTCTCGTTTTAACATTCCGCGCGCTGAATTCCCTTCCCGCTTCTTGCATGATCCCGTTGATTGTAGGCAAGTTGTGATATGCCGACTGCATAGTCCACAGATCATATCTGTTGTTTCCGAAGGTATACTTTGTATATTGCTCTACCCCCAGATCGATAAGCAGCGGTTGTCCGTAAGAGTATAAGCTAAAGGTTCCTACATCGTTATGATTATGGCTTTCATCATTATGTCCGCCTTTGGCTGCAAAATAAAACCCATCGGTACTTTCGTCGAACTGTCTTGCTGTAAATATTTGTAAATTACTTTGCCATGTATTTTTCACCAGAGGAGGAGCCGGATTTCCAGCCATTATTTCATCTATCAAATTTAATAAAAACAATTGCCTTCCCAATCCGTAAAGGAAAGGGCGATCATTATACAGTACAAAATCATTGTTCGGAAATATTCCACTATCATAATTCTCTCTATGAGCTACATATCCGGCCAGATTGACAAGTCTATCATCATGTATATATTCCCCAAACCGATAAACAATGCTAACATTGGGAACAATAGTGGGACGAGCATCTGCAAAGTTTACGAAATAAAGACCGGCAATATACATTTTCCAATAATAAGCGCCCATTTGCCTGATTTTTTCATCAGAAGAGAAATCAATTCTGCCATCAGAAGCCATCCGGAGCAAGTCCATCGATTCGAACAGGGAAGCTGCAGCTCTGTTCCAATATGAGGGTCCTTCATCGCATCCTCCATCGTCAGGATATTCTTCATAAAAGCCATCCATTGTTTTCAGGATTTGTTGTATCGCATCCAGTTGCTTATTCCTGTCTGTTTCTATCAGCATTACAGAGATTAACCAATTTGATGTAATCCAGGTTCCCCAGTTCATTTTATTACTTTTCCACCAGAAGTCCTGACGAAGGCAGTCGTCCAGCATCCGGGTTTGTATCTCCAATTCAAGCCTTTTGCTCACAACCGGGGATTTTTCGTCCAATTGGTCTTTCATCAGATAGTGGACCCACGATAGCATCTGCGCGGTTTCGGAAAAGAACAAATCGATAAACATTGCCTCTTCTTTGTCAGGTAACATTCCCGTTTTATAATGAGCCGGAGCACCCCACCATGTTTCTTCACAAATTTTCCATACGCCGTTGATTATTTCATCAACAAATCTTCCTTTATTTTCGAGTAGTTCTGCAATCACGGCAAATTCGAGTCTGGAACGCTGGTCAAATAATTTAAACTCATACTTCATCCTGTTCCCCGAAATATAGAATTCCATAAACTCTGTGGCTGCTATGCTTTCCCAGGGTTTATTCAGGTTCTTTTCAGCCTCTCTGATATAGGCATTCTTAACGCCTTCAGGGACTTGCTGCCATAGTGCATCCCCGGCTTTAGGAATTGGCCTGAAGCCGGAGGGTTGTACTATTTCCTTATCGAGAATTTCTCTTGTCAGTATCGAAGAAAAGAACCCGTCTTGCGCATTGGTAACAAGTGGCAGGATACAAAAAAGCAGTATCAATATCTTTATTCTATATTTTATCATCTATTCTGAGTATGATCCAATTTAACAGAAAATGTATAAGTCGAGATTTCCGGTAATACACATTCAAACCCAATTATCATTGTGCCGGGATTCGCTTCATCAAACTCATTCACTGGGTCGGTAGACCACGTTTTTAATGTTACCGGAGTATTGCTATCCACTGTGAAATACATTATTTTTTCATTCTTTGTCAATCTTATTGTGTTTGAATTCTCAATCGTACAATCTGCTGTAGTTAACATATTCCACCGTATAGTCGTATTTTTATTTTTTGTGGTTATTATATCATCCACACTCAGATAGTCTTCATCAATCAATGTAATTGTCCTTTTGGCACTGTTCAGATCATCCTTAAAGACAGGTGTGAGGTCTACATCAACACCCAGACGTTTATCGGTATCATAAACTTTTGTAATTGTAGACATCCCGTCTACCAGATGCCTTTTATCATTAACGATTAATGTATTATGTGATTTGTTGCCCAAGCGGAATATATCCCACCTTTGGGAGTCCTGCCCCATATTCCAAAGATCAACATCTTTTGCTTCCAGAGGAGCATAAGATTGCATGCCCAGGTCGGCCGCCCATCTTATACCAAAAGCATCGTAGACAAAAGACCCCGCATCCATATGACCGTGAGATTCCGACGCTTTACCCGCCTTCACTCCGACATACTGGTCGTTTGATCCGCCCCATGATGTACGTACCATGGCTACCGGAGTAGCGCCGGAGCCTACCCAAATTTTATTCCCGGGTGGTAATATATGTTCGAAGCTCTCCATATTTGCATAGATTAATGTCATCGGTAATAATCTGTCTTCGGCAAAAGACTTGAGATAAGCACCTTTGGCCAACATTTGCTTTTCTTTGTAAAGCAAAGATGTGTTATTACTTTTGCGGGCAAACCAAAACATCGAAGGTCTGGGTGTTTCATTGTTGTATGAATCTGCATAGTTGAAGCAAAGCCCGTCTGTACCGGACATATACAACATATATTCTGCCGTTTTCATAAAGCCTTCTGTTTTATGAAAGTTTTTATCCGAACCGAGTGCTGTTTCGAAGGAAGATAATAACAATGTCTGAAAATCAGTCCCATAACTCCAATACATATAACCTTCTGTATAATTTCCGTCGGGGCCGTAAGCCTCCAATGGCAATTTTATGCTTTCCAAACAACGTTCTATTATCTCTACCGATTCGGCTTTAACACCTTCATAAATAGCCAATGCAGCCAGAGACAAGCCTGCATTGCAAACCTGATTCCAGTTAGCTTTGTTCGTTAAAAACCAGTTATAGCTTCCAACTTTCGAGGGTTCAAAGCCTTTCGACACCAATGCTTTTCTGGCATTGCTTCTGGTTTTTGGATCGAGTTTATCATACAACCAGTCGTAACCGATAGCTACTCCAAGTGCCATTTCTCCGACATCGAGAAAGTGGGAAGGATTCCAATCTGTGAATTCGCAAACAGCATTTATTTCTCGTTCGGCACGAACCAGATAAGCGTTTTCTCCGGTCATCCGGTAGGCATAGGATAAATAAAAGATTCGCTTAAGTGCTGTCCTTGAGACTCCGAGTAATCTTTTCCCCTCCATAACACGTGTAACAGGAGTAGTATTTAACATACTCTTGCTCTGGCTGATAACATATTCATGCAGAGCTAACAAATCCCTGTTTTTCTGTATGTTCTCTTTCAGGAGTTTCTCATCATCAGATGAAAACAACAGCCTGGGATGCTCTGCAATACCGGCATAGTTAAAAGAACCCTGTGGATGGGGCTTGCCATCATCATCGTTACTGTATTCTACTACCGGAGGTATTTCTCCCCCGATTTCTTTGTCGCTATCCCCTTTGCAACCTAAGGTTGAACAGGATATAAGGATACTAAATAAAAGAAAATTGACCATCATATATTTTTTCATAATATTTATTCTTTGTCGTTATTTATAAAAAGGAGTTTTGGTTTCCCTTCTATCTGATAATCGCTCAAATGATAATACCTGTCTTTAGAAGGTGTTGCCATAAATGCCCCGAGACCGGTCAAATCACTGATAAATGGTGAAAAGGCAGACTGAGGTTCGGATTTAAGAAGTAAGACACAATAATTATCTTTAATAACATACCCAAGTGTAAATGGAAATTTTTTTTCAGAATCTGTTATATTACTTCTTAGCAATCCGGCTTTTCCCTCATTGTAGCTGATCTCCAGTTCTATTGCATGATCGTGCGAAAGGTCGAGCCTTAACGAATTCCTGTAAGGCGATGGTAGTAAGCTGCCGAGCACATACCATTTATTATTGTCTGTCTTTTGCCCTGTGCTCACAAGTACATCACTATATTTTCCTCTTATTTTTTGTGATAATGATCCATCGAAGGGATTTAAGAAATGAGCGTTTCTTATCGTATTATTTATAAATGTCAGGTTATTATTTATATCATTGCTTATAGTGAGAGGGTCTATATCAAAAATCCTGTATCCCTTTTTACGGATATGAAATATAGAATTGGATATTTTAGCCTGAAATTGTTTTGCAGACGTACCGTTTCTACTAATAAAAGCATCTCCGAAGTTGTCCAGATACGAATAATATATATTCTTATCTATAACAAGAACAGGACTTTTGTCGCCTGCGATAACGATACATTTATCTACAGTATCGAAGTAAATTTCGTGCAAGATGTAAAAATCATCTGTTTCTATACGAATTCCTTCTGTATTCAGGAAATTCTTCTCTCCCAGATTAGTACCTCCGGTGGTCACTTGCGATAATATGTGGATATTATTCAATATATGTCCTCCCGACTTTGTCACTATCCCATATTTAGTTCCATAAATGAATGTATTGGATATTTTTATATCGTGGCATTCCTTATCAATAAAAATGCCACAGACTTCTTCATTTGAAGAAATCCCTTGTATTGTAATATTATCTATTTTTGTATCGGAACTCCCCGTTCCTTTAAAGTCGTCTGTGACTTTCACGCTGATATGTGTGTGACGGCCTTTGAATAAGCTGATGGATTTTAGCGACACCAATTGCTTCAGACCATTTACGATAATGCCATTGTCTGCATTGGAACAGTCGAACAGGCCTCCTTCAATGTAAGAAAAGCGTCTGTAACTTCTATCCGGAGTAGACATTTCCGAAAAACCTATTTTTAATAGAGCCTCCAAATGTTTATCACTCCTGATGGTCGCATTTTTATCGAATATAATATTGACATTCTTAGTGTAATCGAATGGTAATACCATTGGCTCTGAAAGATTGTACACTCCGGCCGGAAAAAATAATGTTTTTCCATAAGAGCTTCTGACCAGTTCATTCAACTCTGTATTTATTGGCGTTCCATCATTCTTTATCCCATTCTCCACAACAGATATAACATTCCTGTTATTTATATCGATGTGCTGATTTATTTCTTTTGCTTTTACGAATACTGTGATTAATGACAGGGCTATAAAAGCAGTAATGGTTATCTTCGACATAGTGTATTTTAATAGGGTTTCAAATATTTCAAAAACAGTATCAACAGGGAAAGATACTGATGATGCATCTTTCCCCATTTATTATTCAGGTTCAATAAGACCAACCCGGAGTTTGTTTAATATTGGGGTTCATCTGGGTTTCAGCCGTCGGGGCAGGCCATGTCATAAAATGATCGCCCCTCCATCTGTATTCAGCCTCGACGCTTCCCCACCAGGACTTTCTTCCTGCGGTATTTGATCCTCCGTCATATTTGGATTCTTTCAATGTTTTCCATCTTAATTCATCAAAATAGTTGACACCTTCGAGTGCCAGTTCCGCTCTACGCTCATATTGTATCCTTTTCTTCATATCGTCCTTCCCTGTTACTGCGTTAGGGCCGGAACCACCTTCTGTAAGAGCCGGCATACTCACTCCGTTTCTGGTTCTGATAGTATTGAATGTTGTTATAGATTTCCCCAGTTCATTGTTTTCGTTATAGGCTTCTGCCAACAGTAGTGTTACATCAGTAAAGCGTATTAAGGGCAGATCGACAGTACAACGGTCGCGGTTTATATATCTGCCTTTTCTCGTCTCATTATATTTCCTGTACATGTAAAAGGCAGTTTTTCTCTTATCACTCCACATATCCCAATATGGAGCAACATTATTAAGTAATGGCCACCTGAGAGTCAATTCCTGTTCATTACCTCCATTCCAGTAAGGGCTATAACATATTGCGGTGGAGTACGGAGTAAATACACTTTTTTGCAATCTGGGGTCCCTGTTTTCGAAAGCAGCTTTAATGCGGGCTTCATTGCCTGTCTCCCTATAGTAAGTTGTCATCACCGAACTACCCAGTCTCTTCACAGCTTCATTATATGCTGTCTTAATATTATTATCCGATGATGTAGCACTTAGCCCATCTCTAAGGAAAAACACTTCCCGCTGGGCAACAGTCAGATTATCCCATCCGGGCAATCTGTCGTTCCAGATAAATGCAGATCCGTCAGCATTTAAAAACATATTTACATAATCGACACTCGGCATGGCTTCCGTCCATCCGTCATAATGAGAGCGGCCTCCAATATACTTTTGAATATCTGATGAGAATCCACTGGTTTCATCGTATTGAAGCGGAAATATCATTTCTTTATCTTTCTCGTTCTCAACCTTGAAGAATTGAGACCACTCCCCTGTCCATAAGCCATATCCGCAATCTTTTACTTTGCTGAGATCAGATGCAGCTTTCGGAAAATCTTTTTTCCACATATACACCATTCCCCGCAGAGCGTATGCAGCGCCTTTCGATGCACGGCCATATACGGACTTATCTAATGTATTGTTTGGAAAATGCTCATTGTTAATACAATCTGTCAGATCGTTTATGCATAGTTGGTAAACATCATCTACTGATGATTGGCCTTTTGTCAATGATTCTGAAGGTGTTGGCTCTGTGTAAACAGGTACACCTTTAAATAAAGCGTTTAAACGATAATAGAAATAAGCTCTCAGAAACTTAGCCTCGCACATCAATCTCTCATACTTTTGTGCCGGAAGATTTGCTTTATGCAGGTTGGCTATCGCATCATTTGCCCGGTGTATTCCTTCGTAATGCTGTTTCCATGTATCCGAAAACAAACCATGGCTGGGGGTTATGTTACCGTTCAGATAGACCATAACTTCATTATCCGCCGGTCCATGACTTCCATATGAATTGACAAAGCCAAGCCCATCAAATATTTTATAACTATCTGATATAGTGCGGGCTTTAAGAGCCTGATATATTCCGGCAACACCCTGATCTGCTTTAGATTCTGAATTCCACATATTCCCCGATGCTATGGAATCGTAAGGAGATGTGTCAAGAAAATCATTAGAGCAAGAGGAAAAAATAATTATACTGATCAGTAAGATATATATTTTTTTCATGATATTTTATTTTAAAAAGTGATATTGACTCCAAATGCAAATTGTTTGGTAAGAGGATAAGCTACATTGGCTCCAATTTCCGGATCCATACCAGGATAATCTGTTATTGTCAGCAGATTCTCTCCGGATACATAAAACCTGACTTTACTCATCAGTATTTTAGCGGATATATTTTGTGGTAATGTGTATCCTATCTGAACATTCCTTAATTTTAAGAATGATGCATCATATTCCCAGAATTCGTTCGAAGCATTGTTAACCCCCGAAGTTCCATACATCAGGCGTGGATTCGACCTGTACTGATCATTCCTCGGTGCATCTGGATTGTTCGGGTCCCAGTAATAGGCATTTTCCGCATATTTTTTAGGAACACCGGCCCCCAGATTCAGATTTGGGCTATTATAACTTCCCTGATTCCAATATCTGACAAATCCTGCACTTCCCGACCATACCATCGACATGTCGAATCCTTTATAAGCGGCCGATATATTAAACCCAAAGTTATACTTTGGCAATGCCGACTTCCCGGTAAAGTCCATATCGTTCGAATCACCGTAAGTTCCATCTTCATTTTTGTCTGCATAAATAAGGTCTCCGTACCAAAGTCCTGACGGGGAAATATCGTTTGATGGTGAGAATTTATATCCGGCAGCTTGCATTGCCTGCACCCATTTAAGGTCATTTTCGGTACGTATCATACCATCTTTTGGCCCTGCATTGATATCCGGTGTGCCTGTACCTGTATATGAGCCGTTTCCACGATAAAGAGTGCGAAGATAGGATTCTCCCAGCATATGCCCTTCCCCTATCAGTCCTCCAAACCCGCTACGGGTGGTTTCTCCGATGTTGTTGACATAGACAGGATTTCCGTTATCGTCACTGAACCAACCCTTTATCACTTCTCCCCGGTATTTATCCACCATGTTTTTATTGTAAGAGAAGTTACCGCTTACTTTATATGAAAAATCGCTTATTTTGTCTTGCCATGTCAACGTTAACTCTACTCCCTTATTGGTCAGCTCTGCAATATTCTGTGTTGCAGCGGCCACTGTTCCTGCTGTTAAATAATTGTTGGGAGTAAAGATCATACTTTTTGTTTTTTTATTGTAGTAATCAATTTCTCCTGATAACCTGCTATTTAGAGTGGCAAAATCTAAGCCTATGCCTGTAGAAGCAACTTCTTCCCATTGCAATCTTGGATTTTCCTGTTTATTGATGGCTAAGCCCTTAATCGCCTGTCCATCTATGACCAGATTTACAGAGCCGTAGCCTGCCTGCCAATCGTAATTACCTAACTGGTTGTTACCACTTTTCCCCCATGATCCTCTCAGTTTCAGATTTTGAAAAACTCCTTTGAAATTTTGCAGGAAAGATTCCTCCATAACTCTCCACCCCGCAGAAAATGAAGGGAAATATCCTCCTCTTTTATCCGGGCCAAAGCGGGAAGATTCATCATATCTCAGATTACCCTCAAACAGGTATTTAGACTTATATGCATAGTTAACCCTTCCAAAGACCGAACGTAGCGACCAATCTGTTTCACTTCCCGATATACCATCGAGATTTGTAGCTGAGTTCAGTACATGCAGATCCCAGTCTGTCATGCCTTTCTTGGTTGCAGAGAAGCTGTTCTCGTTGTAATAAGTCTGATTATATCCTGCCAGGGCGCCTATGCTATGATCCTCTTTGATAGTGGTGGAATATCTCAACAATACATCTCCGGTATATCTTGCCCTTTTAAATGATTGGTTATTTATGTTTTCATTTTCTAAAGAAGATTCGTTGAGGCGTATATCCTGTACATAATTCCACATACCTTTCTGAATTCCCCATGTAGCATAATCGCCCCAATCAGGAGCATAATTATATGCTGCTTCAAACTCCAGTCCCGGAGCTAATGTGAGTGTGGTATAGAGTGTTGCATTAAGCCTGAACATTTTATCCTGCCCTGCACGCTCCATTTTCTCGAAAACGTTGTTTGCGTTGGAAGACTCTTCTCCTGTGAGTGCGGGTGCACCCCATTTATTATCGGTTCCCGGATATATTCCCGGAACAGATAAGGATAAATACTCAAATCCACGGCTGATATTCGCCAGTCCTTTCTGTTGTTTCAATCCGAAAAGCCGGGTTCCGAGTTTCCACCAATCATATACCTGAGTTTCCAGATTCACCCTAAACTGAAATCTTTCCAGTCCGGAATTTTTCATAATCCCTTCATTATTCAGATATCCTGCAGAGATCAGATACTTAACCCTATCTGTGCCTCCCTGTACCGATAAGTTATATTCCTGAGCCAATCCCGTATTAAATATCTCATCGAACCAATCTGTATTGGGGTAAGCTATATAATTGGGAACACCATATTCATTCAGCTCATTCGGATTCTGTTGTGCATTTCTCCATAAGTCGATACTACTTTGAGAATAAGGGCCTGTGGTTCCAATATTCCTTGCAGCCTCATTGATATAATCCATGTGATCTGCATAATCTGTAACAAAAGATAATTTATTGATAGGCTTCTGAAATGAAAGAAAGCTATCGAATGAAACCCGTGGTTTACCCGAACCTTTTTTTGTGGTTACAAGAACAACCCCGTTTGCACCCCTCGATCCGTAAATCGCTGTAGCTGAAGCATCTTTTAGTATCGATATTGATTCAATATCATTTGTATTTACATTATTCATATCGGACTCAAAGCCGTCGACCAAAATCAGCGGGTTACTGTTGTTCACTGTAGTTGTTCCTCTGATCCTCAATGTAGCTCCATCATCACCGGGCTTGCTGGAAGTCTGTAAAACATTCAGTCCGGCAACTAATCCCGATAGTGCAGAGGAAGCATTCATTATAGGCCTTCCTTCGGCTTGTTCCGAAAAATTTACTGTGGCTACGGATGCTGTCATATTGATCTTCTTCTGAACTCCATAGCCAACAACGACAACTTCTTCGAGATTTTTAACGTCATCCTGCAATACAATCCTCAGATCATTTGTAGCTCCGATAGTTATTGTCTGGCTTATAAAGCCGATATAGCTAATGGTTAGCTTTTGCCCGGGCCTGGCATTGATCTGAAAATTGCCGTCTATATCCGTAACGGTGCCCACAGACTGTCCCTCGACAACAACAATAGCTCCAATAAGAGGTTCATCAGTAGTACTTACTACAACTCCTTTTATTAAATCATTCGTTGCTTCTCTGATAGCAATCGAACCACTACCTTGGGCTATAATGCAATTTAGAGGTATTAAGAGCAAAGCAATCAATAAAAATGTAATTTGTCTCTGTAGAGACTTTCTCCTTTTTTGCATGAGATTTTAGATTTAAAGTTAATAAACGAATATTA
Source organism: uncultured Dysgonomonas sp. (assembly GCF_900079725.1). Lineage (NCBI taxonomy): Bacteria > Pseudomonadati > Bacteroidota > Bacteroidia > Bacteroidales > Dysgonomonadaceae > Dysgonomonas > uncultured Dysgonomonas sp. Next base: position 5,065,684 of record NZ_LT599032.1, on the reverse strand, counting down.
GTGTACTGCAAATGTAGCCAGGGCGCAGTTTCCTATATGAAACAAATTATTCAAAGGCTGAAACGATTCATTCAGAACCCATGTTTAATGAATCCTTATTGTCTGATTTTTAAAGGTAGATTTTATATAATTGAAGAAAGGTAGAAAAACGGACAAAGTTTAAACAGACCTCAACTTTTAGCATATTCTTTTGGGGTCAGTCCGGTATATTTTTTGAATAGGCGGCTAAAGAATGACTGATTGGGTATGTTCAGATAATCACCAATTTCGGAAAAAGACATATCCGTGGTCTTAATCAGATACTTTGCCTTAAGTATTACATATTCATTAATCCATATCAGTGCAGGACGGCCTGTCGTTTTCTTTATTGTAGTAGATAGATGCTTGGGAGACAGACACATCTTGTCGGCATAGAACATCAGAGTACGTTCATTCTTATAGTTGGAGCTAACCAAATCAAAAAAACGTTCTGTAATAGATATTTTACGAGACTTACTTTCAAAATTGGAAGTGTTATTCGTTGACGAATACATCTCCCTGATCTTCACTAAGAAGGTAAAGACCAGATTGCTTATAATGGGTGTAGTATAGGTATTTACCGCTTTCTCATATTGTTTTTCGAGGAAATAATAGAATTCGAGAAGTTCATTCATATTCTCGTATGATACTTCAAAACATGAAACTGTCCGAAGCATTTCGGTCAGGTTGTATTCTTTTCCGTTAAAATGTTTTGCAACAAGGTCGATCGGGAAAAATACCCCTTTGGCTTTGAATTGATATATCCCTTCTGATTTCCGGATTAAATAGCTAGGTGGAACAATCAATATCGTATTGGGAACTACTAAATATTGTTTTTCATTGATAAAGAATGTTTCATTTCCTTCGAGACAGAGAAAAATAAAACAATCTTCGAATAGATAACTGGTTGCTGCCGTATTTGTCGATTCTTCTATATGAATCAGGAATAAATCTTTGAACTTTTCCGGTTTTACAGCCTGTGTCGCCTTGTTTACATTCAGTTTAATCAGTTCGTCATTCATTATTCACCTACATTATTTTCTAACAAAGATATCATATAAAATAAGAGTTTTGGAACAATCATAAATCTATTTGGGACAAAAATATGCAGTAAATTTTCTCACCTTTGCATGCGTCAGAAAAATAAGTTACTCCATCTATATAAATTTTCTTTATTTATGTCTAAAATTCTGTTTACTGGTCTTTTATTATTTATGGTTATTACGCCGTTTTACGCACAAATATCTATCGGCACATCTTATCTGCATTCATCCGATTTTGAAAATGATAATGGGGAAAAACAGGGAAAAGTAAATACCTTATTATTGAAAGGCAATTTAAACCTTCCCTTTTATACAGAAATGTCTCAGGACAGGAAAAGTATCCGTATGTGGAGTGGCTTTGTAAGTGGAAAGTACATGAAAATGAATGAAACAACATCTCCTGAAGTTTATCCTTTCAAAAAAATACTCAACATCTATGCCGGAATTTCACACTATCGTACCCTGACCGACAGATGGAGCCTTTCGGTGATCGGCGGTATGGGGGTTTGTACCGATAATACCCGGTTTTCCCGTATTGGATGGCATAATGCAATGATATATAGTATGGGAACGGCAATTTATAAGGTGAATAACAATCTCGATATTGGTGGCGGCCTTATCTTTACAAATGCATTTAATACACCTATCGTTTTTCCGTCGGTATATGTAAAATGGAGGGGTGAAGGCAGATATAGCTTCGAATTATCGACACGTACCTATGATATTGTAAGTTCTTTGGGTATGCAGGTTGCCCCGTATCTTCGGGTATCACTCGTAGCTGAATATAACCGTATCAGCACTCCTCTGGAAGACGAGAATGATAAAGATTATTACTACAGTTTCAATTATCTGACAACAGGTATCCGCCCGGAGATAATAGTAAGTAAGAAGGTAACTATACCTATAGAAGTAGGAGCGGCATTTGCCGGTTCGGGTTCGTACAAGAAAAGAAAACTATCTAATTTATTAAAGAATGAAGATTCGTATAGCTTCAGTGCTTCTCCGTATGTATCCGTGTCGCTTCGCGTAGGTATATAGAAATAATCCCTGCTTATTTATCTGAAAGAAAAGGTCAGGCTATAAATCAATAGCCTGACTTTATATAGTAAACGAAGTAATCCGTAATATTAGCCTTTTCCTATTTTCACCCAAGTTGCCTTTTTCCACAACCATTCCAATGGGCCCTGGCGATGTGTACGAAGCCACCAGCGACAGAAGAAGAACTGAATAAGAAACATTCCGATACCCATTAAGAAACAGGCTGTGATGCCAGTATACTGGTAAAGCCCGAGTCCCCAGTTATAGAACAGGAATCCCCCGATCAAAGACTGCGACAGATAGTTTGTCAGACTCATGCGTCCGTAAGGAGCTAATTGATGAAGGACACCTTTAAACCTTGTCAGGTAATATACAAGGATTACCCCGGCAAACAGTATTCCTGTAAATGCGATATTGGAAAGTGATTTGAGTATAAGGATAGAAGGAACAAGTAGTGCTTCCCTGTCTATAAAGTCGGGAAGTACAGCTATCAAGCCATATATAGGGAAAAAGGCCAGAGTGACTGCGATGAATACTTTAATCCATAACTTCATATTTTTTTCTGAATAGATGAACACATTGCTACGCCCTATTAATATACCTATCATAAATAATGCCGCGGTTTGCGTAACCCTTCCATGTAACAGCATCCAGCCCATATTAGCAATATTGCCTGTCCAGATTGCAGTTTTACACATTTCGAGGAAAGAACCTTCTTTCTGCACTGTATTCACGATTTCCCAGTACGGGCCATCAAACTCTGCATTAATAATGTATTCGGGGTTGATGAGAGCATAAACTATTTGTCCCCATTCAAGAGGTTGTAATAACAGGACAATAGCTATAATCGCAATGGTGCGGGTAGAAAGACGACAGACCGCTATCATTACATAACCAAGTAATGCATAAAGCACTAATATCTCACCGGGAAATAAGGTAGAATTGATGCAGGCTATGAAAAAAAGTAATACCAGCCGCCATGCAAACCGTCCGCGAAAATCTTTTCCTTTTTCTTTTTGCGAATTGTCCTGAATGAAAAAACTGAATCCGAAAAGCAACGCGAAAATGCAGTAGGCTTTACCGGAAAAGGTAAAAAATATACTGTCCCAGATTACTTTGTCCGTAAATATCAGAAAGTTGCAGGTTTCTTCCGGAAAGCTATTGAGACTGAACCGTTCGATGAAATGGATAAGGGTAATTCCCATTACTGCAAAACCTCGTAATACATCTGCTATTTCTATGCGATTATTACTGGTTAGTGTAGTAGAAGAGTGCATGCTTTTTAGGATTTAAATTGTTAACGTATTTTTTTATCTGATGTGCAAACTTAACACAAACCTTTTATGTCATTTAAAAATTGCTATTCAATAAACAATAAAATATGACCAATAAGGGCTTTTTCTTATTCATCGCACCTTCGTATATTTCAGACAAACAACTATTAACCAGACCATTACATCAGAACTACAATAATAATGGTCAGAAGACTCAGTTTCTGACCATTATTATTTATAGAGATTAATTTATAACCAAAATGCTTCGGAATAACGAGACGGTATTTTGCTACAGGCTCCTACTCCTACCCATTATTCTTTTTGTTCTGTTTTATTCGATAGCGACCTTATTTTGCTCCGCTTTAGAATCGCGTCTATTTTTCTTGCGTTTCCCCCACCAGATATAAAATCCGGTTACAGGCAGGCTGGTAGCAATAAGCCCTCCCAGAAATGTGATGAATTTCCCTATCTGCCCCATCCAGTTACCCATATGCAATACCCATATTGCATTATCTACCTTTTCGTGTTTAAGCGCGCTTTCCGGCAATTTTATTTCATCTCCCGAAAAACGGTCATATATAACATATTCCGGGCTTTGCGCACTCTTCAATCCCACTTGATTTGCAACACGCATCATATAATATCCGCTCGAGTCCATGCGATAGGTATATATCTGCATTTCTTTTTTATCCGGATATTTCTCAAATGATCTTTCTATAAACGGGTTAAGTTCCAACGGTGCTTGCCCTTCCTTATATTTGGGTAATTCTTTTTGCCAGTCATGGGTTGTGTCTGCCCCGAAGGCTTTCATCAGCGATTGTGACAACGGCTCGAAGGCGATCAGTAATCCTGTAACAGACAACAATAAGATAACAGCGGCAGCATAAAAACCCAGGACTTTGTGCAAATCATAGTTAAGGCGTTTTTTTGTTGAACCGGTCTTTATTTTAAAGGCAGCATCCATAGCCTTTTTGTTCCTCTTCTTGGGCCACCATAAATAAAGGCCCGTAATTATTTCAAGGATAAATACTATGGTTGCAATATCGATGATCCATTGTCCCGTTTTACCCAATAGGAACGAATTGTGGAGATGTACAGTAATATAGAAGAAATAGATAGTGCCGTCATCTTTCAATATCTCTCCTGTGTACGGATCGATATACACCATGCTCAAACCTTCCTCTCTGCTGAATGTATTGAACCTGACACTGCGTTCCGGGTCTTTATAACTGACCATGTAACTTGGCGTATTTCGCTTCGGAAACTCTTTTTTTATGATGCTAATCAGCTCCTCGGCCGGCTTACGGGTTTCTTTCACTTCTTTGACAAAACGTGCATCCCCGGCCGACAAAGCCATAATCTCATCGCAATAGACAGCTATAGTTCCTGTTATACATACAAAAAAGATTATCGCTGCCGATATTAGCCCCGGCCACAGATGCAGCCATAAGATGAGTTTCTTGTTGGATATCCTTCTATTCATGATATTTTTAGTTGATATATTTACTTATTCATTAGTTTCTCACGCGCCTCGGACAAGCTTTTTTTAGCATTGGGGCTATCGGGGTAATTTTTAAGGTTATATTCAAATATTTTAATGGCATTTTCTGTTTTCTTTACAGACATAGCATATTTGCCAATATTATCTATAAGGTTCTCGTCGGGAATGAATGTAAATCCCAGCCGTTCCGATAATTTGCCGTAATATTCTTCTATCAGCCCGGGATTTTCTGGAATCTTTTTCACTGGCAATTCTATTCCGTCGAAAATAGTCCTGAGAGCGTCGAACATACCGGGCATCAGTATAGTGCCATGATTTTCATCTTCATAGTATTTCCATGCCCCGTTCAGGTTATTGCCGGGTGCCGACTTCAATACCTCGGTACAAAATCTGTCTATCGTTTCGGAATGTTTTTGTATGTCATCGGCTTTGTTTTCATCCTTTGCCATTGCTATATATAGGTGTCTTTTTTCGAAATCCGTTTTACCCCATATGGACTGGGCTTCTTTATAGATTACTTTATTGTCCCACCAGAGACTGGGGTCGAGTGCAATATAGGCATTGAAAGAATCGGTATGGCGTATCAGTGTTGCTACAACGTATAGTCCTCCGAACGAGTGTCCTATCAGCATATTATATCCATTTGTCCTGTAAGCGGAATCGATCGTATTTCTTAATTCGGAAGTCAGGAAAGAAGTAAAATGCTCACTCCCTCCACTATTTGTAAACAAATCCTGACCGTTGTGTTTCAGTGAAGATCTGGTAGGAGTCAGGTCTCTTGCCCTGTCTGTATTGGGTATAGCTACAATTATGCATTCGGGCATATTGTTATACATCCCTCTGGTAAATGTACTCTGTATGGCTGCCAGTGTCATAAAATTAGTGTCGCCATCGAGAAGGTAAATTACCGGATACGAAGCTTTGCCATATTGCGCGTCATTATATTTGGGTGGGAGATATACCCAATAGGGTCTGTCTTCTCCCAGAGCAAGGGAATGCATCGAAAATTTTTGTCCTATACATATATTATCCTGAGCCAAAAGATTGGAGGATAGAAGTACTATAAGCAATACGTAAAATAGTTTTTTCATCATTTCATTTTAAACAGGAAAATTCGTTTTGGCCCGGTGACCAAAACGAATTTGTGAATATTCTTTTTATCTTTCCTTAGAAACGGTATGTCACGTTTCCTATAAACTGTCTGGGAGCTTGGGTTTCTCCATAATAATCGCCCAGCCAGTACCTTTTGTCGGTGAAGTTGTTCACCTTTATTCCCACACGGAATTTAGAGTATTCATAGAATACCGTAGCATCGAATTTGCCATAACCTGATGCCGTAATTTTATTATTTGCATCTATATAGCTTCTGCTGGCGAAATTACCTCCCAGTCCCAGTCCAAATCCTTTTAATGATCCTTCCAGCAATTTATGGCTTATCCAGAAGTTAGCCAGATGTTTTGGAGTCCCGCACTCGCGCAAACCTTCGAAAGAACCTTTTGTAAACTCATTCTGATTGAATCCGTAACCCGCTATAATATGCATTCCCGGTAGCGGATTTGCAATCAGGTCTATTTCAAATCCTTTACTAACCTGAGTACCGTCCTGTACACTATATGAAGCCACAGCCGATCCGGCAGGTGCTGTTACAGAACGGATACGGTCATCCACTTTGATATGATAGAAACTGATCGTACTATTCAGTTTTCTATCCAGGAATTCAAGTTTAAAACCGCCTTCCCATTGGAAAGCATGCTCCGGTCTGAAAGCTTTTATATCTCCGTCTTCATTTGCTGCGGCCGGCCCTTTATTCTTAAAGCCATTCATATAATTGGCAAAAACAGATGCTTTATCTTTTATAAACTGATAAACAACCCCAAACTTGGGAGACCATGCCGATTGCATATAATCACTTGCCACATCATCGAATCTGTCGAAGCGTACACTTGCCATCACATCCAGTTGTTCGGTCAAATTAACAACATCCGACACATAAGCACTGTATGTACGGGTAAAGCGATTGGTTGCCACCGCTCTGTTTGGTGATCCCATTGCCTGATTGTACTTGTCCAGATATATAGCCGGAGCATCTTCATGGATATTCAATGTAGCGCCGTCATAATTATTAACGGTAGAGCGGGTATCGTCTGTAGTCAGTTTGGTATAATCCAGACCGAACAGAAACCTGTTCCTGATATTTCCCAGCTTGAAGTCCCCATTGAAATTCTGTTGAAGCTGTTGCGTTGTGAAAACACTTGGTATATGCATCATACGACGGGTAAGTGTGGTCGGAGTACTTACATCGAGGAAAATATAGTTTGCATCATTGTCGGTTCTGGCATATGAAGCAAGGGTTTGAGATGTCCACTTATCAGATATTTTGTATTTTGCCTCGGCAAAAATATTTAACACTTCCGCTTTACTTGTCACATCATTAGATGCAAAAGACCTGTCCCAATCCCAGTTTAACTGGTTCATATTGGTGATTTCCGGTGCTGTAACATTAATATAGGCAGTTGTACGGTTCGATTTGAAATATTCTCCATCAACCGTGAACGACAGCCTGTCGCTGGCATTATAGGTGAAAGTCGGGGAGACCATAATTGTTTTATTTATACCATAATCCTTAAAGCTATTCTCGGTATGTACAGCCGAATTTATACGGAATAAAGACTTATGCTCCTTGTCCAATACAGTATTATAATCAATAGTGGCACGCCCTAATCCCCATGCTCCGGCAGAAAAGCTCACCTCACCGCCTTGTCCGTCATAGGCTCTTTTTGTAACCCGGTTGACGAGACCTCCGTACGAGATAAGGGTTGTACCGAATAATGTTCCCGACGGACCTTTTATGATTTCAATACTTTCCAGATTGGCCGGATCGGATAGTGAAACGAAGTTTGTTGCCATCCCGTTACGGATAGAACCCGCTCCGTCGGCGCCTGCAAATCCACGAAGGCGCATACCTAAGCCTGTTCCGCCCGAACCAACACCAAGAGTGGCAGAACCCACACCCGGAGAAGCCGTTAGTACATTTCTGAAGTCAACAGCGATCTGCTCACTCAGCAATTCCTTAGGTACGACTGTATAAACCTGTGGATTTTCCAGATTAGAGATAGGCATACGGGCCACATAATCCGATTTCTTTTGTGCAAACTTCGTAATCATTGCACTTACAACGACTTCATTCAGAACATTGTCAGAAACATCAAGTTCTACATCTCCCAGATCTGCAGTCTTGTTTGCAACAACGTCTACATCCACTTCTTTATTCTTGTGCCCCAAAATCGAAAAATGAACAATGTGTTTTCCGACAGGCACTGTTAGGAAGAAGTTTCCACCTTCATCTGTATAATTTCCTGTTCTTGAGCCTTGTATTCCTACCGAAACCAGTTCTATAGGCTCTCCATCCTTATTGATTACACGACCTGATATTTTCCCATTGTTCTGGGCAAATACCGGAACTAATGATGTGATTGTTATCATAAACGAGAAAACAATCCGTAATGGGTTTAGTGTGTTTGTTTTCATTTATACTTAATAGTTTTATATGTGAAGAAAAATCATGCGAAGATATAATGGCAGCATTTAGCAAACAATCGCTAATAATGATTAAAATATGTATAATACATACCTATATATAGTGAGGTAAAGCTTGTGATGATGCAAAGTAAAGGGTATTCCGCGATTTAAAATGGATATCTGGGATCGTTGTGGTTGCAATAATGTTGAGGGAGAATAGCTATTGTTTGAAAAAGAGGAAGGTACTAATAAACGAAAAAAATAAAAGCTGCCCCCTACCCTTTTGCTCAAATATGTCATTGAAACAAATAGTTGATACTTGGACAGCCTGTTTTTATATTTATCTTTGTATTACTTAAACAAGCTATTTTCAGAAGATGCAAACAGAAGAACCATTGGTAGATAAAGTTTATCAGTTACAAAAAGAAGACTGTAAAGGCGGTTGCACGTACATCGAAATCCCCGAAATTCTTATGCCTAAAACACCTTTTGGAATGCTGAAAGTGAAAGGAAAGATAGACGACTATAAGTTCTCCAAAGTACACCTGATGCCTCTCGGAAACGGGAATCTGGTAATGGCAGTCAAGGCAGCAATAAAGAAGAAAATAAAAAAGGAAGCTCCCGACTCAGTACATCTTACCATTTATGAAGATAAAACCCCATTGATAATTCCCGAAGAATTACGGCTCTGTATGGAAGATGTAGAGGGGGTGTCTGATAAATTTGAAAGTTATAGTGATGGTCAGAAAAAATCAGCTATAGACTGGATCAATTCTGCCAAAACAGAACAAACCAAAGCCGAACGCATCGCTAAAACTATAATAATGGTACAAAACGGTGAAAAATTTTATTAAGGTTTTATCTCTGCACTTTCGGAACTTTGGCTTATCTGGTATAATTAAAAGGTTTAGCCTTTCTTGCAACGTACAGACATGTAATTTACCTGGCTGTTTGCAAAAGCTGCAACTCCGGTATCTCCTATCCCGGTAGACATCACCCGGTAATATGCCTGATCTGCGAAATATAAGCTACTGCTCCAGTAAGCTGCGGTTTCTCCAAAATCGTTTGGCGCTGCATTCACTATCTCTCCAGCAAAATAAGCTCCAAACCCGCCTTCAGCGATACTCTTAGAAGTACCTTTCACGTTGCCCTGATATATTTCGCAAGCATTTGTCATGGCCGGAGCATGTTTGCCCCTGTAATTTCCGCCGGAAGTAGATGGAGGTACAAGACTTCCTCCGTCGTCGATTATATTTTTAGATACATGGGCATATTTTGTCGTGTTAGTAATTATTTCATTTTCTAGTTGAGTCCATTCATAATCGCTGGGCAAATGCCATCCATTGGGGCAAACTCCCTGAATCTTAGCTTGGGAAGGATTGTTAGGCTCATCCACATTCAGTCCTGTCTTTTGTCCGGCTGTTGCTCCTGCAAAATTGTAAAGCAACCCCAGATACGTATTATCCAGATATGCCTGTAAACTGTTTCCCGGATAAGCATAATGCCCCGCCGTGAATGTCGATGCCAGACTTTCGGTCATATTGGAAAACCCGTTGGGAGTAACATTCGAATCATAATCTACTGCCGCCAGGTTTGTTACCATCCATCTGCCTGCCGGGCCGAAATCCGCTGAATAAAATTCTTCATAAATACCCGGCTTTTCAAGGTGACGGACAACTTTATCGCCCCAGTCCGACGATGAAGCGGAGGTCTGAGCCGGAGTCGCGTTTTCAGTCACACTAGTCAGGTCTTCATTCCCTTCGCATTGCATAATCGTTATTTCGAAGTCCGACGCCCTGCTGCTTACATCTCTAAGGTTAACCTTTACATATTTGAAACGGCTGCCGGGAGCACCGGAGGCTCCGTTGTAAGTGAAAAATGTTTCCGGACCGTAATTCCCGTCACTCAGATTTATTCCCTGTGGAGTTTGAGTATAGTTGCTGAGTACTTCGGATACATTTCCGCCCAAAGCTTCTACAAAAGCCTGCCAGCGTACATTAGACAACACTTTTACAGTTCCATTAAGATTTGTATTTCTGATTGTGATCATATTCAGAATGTCTTCTTCATCTGTTGTATTATTATTACTGGAGGGGATTCTTCCTGAAATAGCGTAATTCGTTTGATTTAAAAGAACATTTTTGGTTACGACACCGCCACAAGGTGCCTGATCGAAAGACAGTGTAACCGAAGACTGCCTGGTATGCCACGGATTCAGTTTCGTAACCAGTGAAGATGTCATTTTGTCGGGTTGAAGAGAAAAGACCGCAGGACTGGCTGACCACGATGCCGGATTATTTGGCAATATCTGAGTCACCTGATCTGCAAATTCCAATCCATTATATGAAGGACTGGGAATCAGATTTCCCCAAGTCGGGGATGTCTGGGAGAGATACTCAAAACTCATAGTTTGGGCAGTCCACGATCTGCTATCCATACCGCTGGTAATGTGCAAAGTATCGGGTAGAGCCATTAATGTCGAATAACCTTCGATAAAGGTCTTCCCCAGTGCGATCCATTCCTGCCCATCCCATACATAGGTTCCTCTTCCGAAAGGATTGCAGGGGTTGAGATTGTATACGTATAATCCGATATGCAACTCGTCTTGTTTCTGTTTATCCTGAATATTGGTATAATCGGGGCTTGGCAGTCCACTGTTGTCCCGGTCTTCAAACATTGGGTAGAGATTGTTTTTATCCGATAAGTACATGCGAGGCAACATTATGCCTTTTGTAGCATTAGCCCCTGTATTATCATTTTCCTTTAGCTGCAGCAATACCCCTTCTACAGGAGGGCTTCCGCTGCCTATCGTTACCTGCGATTTTACTTCCGAAATTCCACTTAATAAACATACGGCAATAAGGATAGTATGTTTATTGACAATGCATTTAACATTTGGGAGATTTATTTTATCCATAATTTTGTGTAAATGTTTATGTGTAATATTATTGTGAGTCTAATAAACAATCTAAAAAAATGTCATGCAGATATTATTGTCTCCTTCCGCTTTAAAATCGTCAAATTCGATTTACGGATAAATATTAAACCATGAACAACTGAAATTTGTTTTCAGCTATCTTAAATAAATTATTCCCGGATTTTCCGTTAATAAATTATATGGGCTCAAAGAACGGGTAAATATGAGTAAATATTATTTCATCTCCACATGATCAATTTCGCTACAAAATTAATTCTCTAAGATTAGAAGTCTTTTAGATATGGATTAAATAAACATTAGAGGAAGATTAGAAGTAGATTAAAAATTACTATGCATAAATTGTGCGGCACAATACCAAAATCAAAATATAGGTATCATTCAATATATAAAGCATCTTCAATAAAGAAGGATGTGAGGCAAAGATCCTACAAATATTATTGTCCTGTGGCAGGCACAATGCGGTGTATATCCATTTGTTCCTCATCTTTACCTTTAGGTACATATATTTCGGTCCAGTGCCTTTTCGAATCCAGTAAGATCTTGACCTTACCCATTATATTATCCGAAATATTGTATATGTATCCGTTATCATCTATTGCATATCGCTTTTTCTCTATTACAACTTCTCCTATATAATTGGGCAATGTCTTTCTTACATCCTTCACATAGCTGTGATTGTAATAAGTACCAATGTACTCGGCTGCATCAAATACAGGCGGTACAATAACGCCCATACGGCTCACATACCCGTATCTGCCATCCAGACGGCTTTTTCCTATACTGTCCCCGCTACTTATATAATCTATTCTGTCGTATACCACAGGCACCGCTTCTTTTCCGTCACGGCCTATAAAACCTTCTTTTTCGCCGCGATAGGCACGGGTGGTCTTTTGATCCTCAAAGTCCCCTATATTTGTATATATCGCAGGAGCGACCTCCTCACCTGACCTATTTATCAAACCCCATTTTTTATCTATCTGCACCCGGGCTACATTACCCTCAAACAGCCTCACAAAGTCATATTGCGGCTCTATCTCTATACTACCGTCCGCACGGGCATATCCCCATTTGCCTTCTTTGCGGACAGGACGGAGTACAGTATCGCTTAACATCTCCATACTCTCTCCAAAGTCATAATCATAGCCGCCCATCAGGATGAGAAAATTGCCGAAGCTATCGTATCGTTTGTTTAAGAATAATTTACCTGCCGAATCTACTCCTATCCTGACTTTATCGTTCGATATACCATTCATCAACAGAAATATGGCTCTGTTTTTTTCGAAAACGATCTCAAAGTAGTTCTTCTTTTTATTCAGCTTCCCTTTGCGCGAAACAAAATGTACATAGCCCGTATCGGTAAGGCAATATACGTTTAGTGTATCAGATGCAGCAAATTCGAGCCTGACCAGATCAATATAATTTTTGCGTATATTGAATGCCTGCGTTATATAGCCGTCCCGATTCACATATGTCCCGTTGAGCGAATGGAATGAATCCAGTGTACTAAATGTGTATTTCCTATGCGATGCGCAGGATGCAAGCATGAGAATAAGCAGAAGAAAAAATAGTGCGTAACTCTTGTTTTTCATAGTGTCGGCTAATTGGCAATTAAGATAAATAAAAGTTGTGGATTATTACTTATCCGAGACAGGAAAAAGCCTGTGTATATTTTGCTGTCCCTGCGGCACAGGCAATTCTGTCCAGTGCTTTCGCGATGCAGGCTCTATCTCCGATCGGCCTGTCATCCTGTAAATGTAGCCGTCTTCGTCTACTGCATACCGCACTCTGTCTACCTCGGCTGTACCCACATACCCCGGTAAAATTCGTTTCATTGCCTTGTTGTGCCCCGTGACATCGTCTCTACGCATGGCATGATCGAAAACAGGAGGCACAATAACCCCGCTATAGCTCACAAATCCGTACTTTCCGTTAAGCATTGTCGTGGTAATACTGTCGCCGGTATATACATCATCTATTTTATCATAGATTACAGGTACCACTTCCTTCCCTGCCCGGTTGATAAAGCCCGTTTTCTTGTTGTGGTAAGCCCGTGCGATCTCCAGCCTGCCAAACTCTTCTATTTCGCTATAGGCAGGAGCCTGTATTTCGTTTCCGGCCTTGTCTATCAATCCCCACTTCTTGTCTTTGAGTACACGGGCTACTTCTCCTTCAAACCGCCGTGCAAAATCATAAACGGGACGTATTATAATATTGCCTTCGGGGTCTGCATATCCCCATTTTTCGAAGCGGAGGGCGGGACGCAGAACGATTCCTTCCACTTTGTCGAGGCTTTCGCCATAGTCATAGTCGTATGCATCTCCGAAAACGATGAGCGTTTGTTGCCTATAGGCTACCTCCTTGGTTAGAAACAGTTTTCCGAAAGTGCCCCGTCCTATCCTGACCTTATCGCTCGAATGATGATAAAATATTAGAAGACATAACCATTTCTTATCAAAAACGATTTCAAAATAGCCCTTCTCCGGTTTGAATTTGCCTTTAAAAGTCCTGTTGACCCCGAAGCCCGAATCGACCAGGCATGACACATTCAGTGTCTGCGAATCGGTAAATTCTAACTTGACGAGGTCTACATCCTTTTCGCCACTCATATTCAGCGACCGGGTTATAATATTATCTCTGTTTTCATATATTCCATTGAGCGATTGCAACGAATCGAGCCGGCTAAACTTATAATTCCTGTGAAAAACGCAGGATGGAAAAAATAGGATAATGGTCAGAAAACAGTATAGGGACACGTTTTTCATAATACTTATTTAGGTTTTTCCTGTCTGTATTAGAACGTTACGGGACAGGTATTATTATTTACACGTTTAAATTAAGGCCATTTTCCTGTAAAACGGGATGGAAACAAGAGCCAATGTCAATAAGCGAGCCGATATATTCTTAGTTAAACACATGAAAGATTTGGTATGAGAATGTATTTGATATATTTATTTTTTTACTTTTGTGCTCTATAACCGATTATTTTTAACATTTTCAGTTAAACAGCATTTATTATTTAACTGTTATAAAACATATGCGGAGAAATATGTAAAGTTTACTGATCGAATCTTCACTTCTTTTTCCACATGAAAAATCACTAATAATAAAAACACGCACACAACTATGGAATTTGTGAAAAAGTTCAGGACTGTATTTTTCTACATCCTCATTATCGGAGGATTTTCCTTTCTCGTTTACTGGATTATCACCCAAGGCAAAGGTCTCGAAGCCGGACGGCATGTTATAGATAATGTGGCTACAGGGAGTTCGTTACAGGATTTCTTTGATTCATTTGTTTCCAATATACAACATCCTGCGGGTATCTTGTTGTTGCAGATAACTATCATTATTGTTTTTGCACGTGTATTCGGATGGCTCTTCAATAAGATCGGACAACCCGTGGTAGTAGGTGAAATAATTGCGGGAATCGTACTCGGCCCTTCATTATTAGGGCTATACCTGCCGGAAGTATCCGAATTTATATTCCCTGTGAAATCACTTGCCAGCCTACAGGTGCTGAGTCAGATAGGACTTGTCTTGTTTATGTTTATTGTAGGTATGGAGCTCAATCTGAAGGTATTGAAGACCAAGGCTCACGAAGCTGTTGTTATCAGCCATGCCAGTATTATAATCCCTTTTGCGGCAGGTATAGCGCTTGCCTATTTCATATATTCGTCATTCGCTCCTGATGGCATTTCATTCATGTCGTTCGGTCTGTTTCTGGGTATATCGATGAGTATAACCGCATTTCCGGTGCTGGCACGCATCATTCAGGAACGCGGGATACACAAGACCAAACTGGGAGCAATTGTTATCACCTGTGCCGCGGCCGACGATATCACTGCATGGTGCCTGCTGGCAGCTGTGATTGCCATTGTGAAGGCCGGTTCGTTTGTCAGTTCTATTTATACCATCCTGCTGGCTATAGCTTATGTAGCATTTATGATAAAGGTTGTGCGTCCCTTCCTCAAAAAGACGGCAGAATCCTTAAAGACAGAAAAGGGTTTTAAACAATCGGCTATTGCCATATTCTTCCTTGTATTGCTCTGTTCTTCGTTTGTCACCGAGATTATCGGCATCCACGCCCTGTTCGGTGCATTTATGGCCGGTGTTATCATGCCTAGCAATCCACGTTTCAGGAGCATGTTTATAGACAAGATAGAAGATGTGGCCCTAGTGCTCCTGTTGCCGTTATTCTTCGTCATCACGGGGCTGCGTACCGAAATAGGATTGCTCAACGACTCTTATCTGTGGATAATAACCGGTGTGATAATCCTTGTGGCTGTATTCGGCAAGTTTGTAGGCAGCGCGGTAGCTGCAAAGTATGTAGGGCAAAGCTGGAAGGACAGTCTTACCATAGGTACATTGATGAATACACGCGGACTGATGGAACTGGTGGTACTCAATATCGGTTATGATCTGGGCGTGCTCAATGCCGAAATATTTGCCATGATGGTGATAATGGCACTGGTGACTACGTTTATGACAGGCCCGGTGCTGAATATAATAAACAGAGTATTTAGGTAATGAAGAATGAAGAATGGTGCAAGCCACTCGTATTCTTCATTCTTCATTCTTAATTATTCTAATATAAATCTTCGAGCAGATTCGTCACAAATGTCGCGCTATATTCTCCCAATATAGCACCTTCGATATAGCTCTGACGGATTATACCCAGAATATGGGCTGCTGCATCGCGCATCTCTTCATCCTTGCCGTACCGCATAAATGTAGATTCGCTGATGCCGCAGTATACACACATGCCCGAGAGAGTAAATGGTCTTGGTAGGGGCGTCTCTAAGAATTCACCTTTCTTTTCGCCCGAACGCATCAGTTCTTTTTTCAGCCACGGATTTTCTTCACACCAGGTAAAGTATTCAAATGCCTTGGAAAGTAGCATTTCGGGATCGGTATATAGCTGTTGTTTTGTTCTTTTTTGGCGTATTAGGGAATTTACTGTTGTCATATATTTTTGTATTTAATGTGAGTAATAGGAAAAGGAGTATTAACTGTCGTATTTTATACTTTTCCCTCCCCCGTTTTCTTACTTTTTCTCTTCTTTGCCTGAGTTTCTACCGCTGATTTCGGTACTTCCGTTTCACTTTCCTGCATATTGAGCCACCCCCTTAGTTCACGGGCTTTTCGTATCAGGCAGCTAGCACACGACTGAGGTATGTCTTTTTTATTAAACACTCTATTCGCAAGATTATATATCTTACTCATCGAGTATCGGTGGGTTCTGTCAATTTCAGCTAAAAGCTGCTCTACTTCCGATTTTAGGTTCATTTCACTCATTTTGTTATCTTTTTATTATCAATAAATTTTGTAATGAAAAATAGCGCGAATGATATAAATACACCAATAAATACAAGGTATGCGCAACTTGAAATAAGCCCTGATAACAAAGCTAATACCCACGAAATATGGAAAGTAAAACAAGGGCGGCAGTTGAAAGGCTTACGGTCGAACCTTTTGTCTAATTCGGGCAGACGGATAGAAAGAACTTCGCCCCAGTAAAGGGCGGTAATTGCGGTCAATGTCAGAGTGACACTTATCATTATTGCATCCATAGCTGTTTTTACAGTATAGATAAATGAGTTTGAAAAAAATGCAGAAAGTTGATTCGAAAATTAGCAGATCGGGAATTAGGAAAGGTGATACAAGTTTAGTAAATATTATTTGTAGCCGAATATTTTGTATTTTTGGAAGTGAGACAGAATAGAATGATAATAAAAATATTAAATCAAATATTGGAATACGGAAATGAATAGCGATTATAAAGTTGGCGATTTGATTTACGATGCAAATATGTATGATGGGATGAATACCTTTCTACTTGATTTGCAATTTTATAAAAAGTGGCTACCGAAGAATAAGGGTGCTAAAATACTTGAACTATGCTGTGGTACAGGCCGGCTGACTATTCCCATTGCAAAGGATGGTTATGATATCAGCGGGCTTGATTACACATCTTCAATGCTTGAACAGGCAAAAGTTAAAGCTGCTGAAGCAGGATTAGATATTCGTTTTATTGAGGCAGATATCAGGACTTTTGATTTACAGGAAAAATACGACCTTATCTTTATCCCGTTCAATTCAATCCATCATTTATATAAGAATGAAGATTTATTTAAGGCATTCAATGCGGTTAAAAAACACCTCAAAAACGGAGGTTTATTCCTGTTAGATTGTTTCAATCCGAATATCCAATATATAGTTGAAGGTGAGAAAGAGCAGAAAGAAATTGCCGGATATACAACTGAAGACGGAAGAGAAGTACTGATAAAGCAGACAATGCGATATGAAAATAAAACGCAGGTAAATCGCATAGAATGGCATTATTATATCAATGGTGAGTTCGATTCTATTCAAAATCTGGATATGAGAATGTTCTTCCCTCAAGAATTAGATTCATATTTGGAACGGAATGGTTTTGATATTATTCACAAGTATGGAGGGTTTGAAGAAGAACCATTTGATGATAAATCGGAAAAACAGGCATTTGTTTGTAGATAAGGAATAGATTTTATAAAAAAAGTAAACAACGATAAACATATGGAAATAAGAAAGATAACAGAATACAAAGAAGAGTTTATGGACTTGTTGCTATTGGCCGATGAGCAAGAAAGTATGATTCGCAGATATCTGCAAAGAGGAGAATTACTGGCTCTGTATGACGCAGATCTGAAAACGGTGTGCGTGGTAACACAAGAAGATGAAAACACATGCGAAATCAAGAATATTGCAACTTACGAAAAAGAACAGGCCAAAGGATACGGAAGTTATATGATAAGGTATGTAATTGATAACTACAGAGATAAATGTGATGTACTTTTGGTTGGAACAGGCGACGACAATAAAACATTATCATTTTACAAAAAACATGGTTTTGTTTATTCGCATACGGTAAAAAACTTTTTCATAGACAACTACGACCACGAAATGTTTGAAAACGGGAAACAGCTAAGAGATATGATTTATTTAAAAGTAGATGTATCTGCGCAATGAAACAATTATATAAATAGTACATGTTTAGTAAAACATAATCTGGATAAAAATATGCCATCTTTAATTTTTCATAATTTATTCTTAACCCTTCTCCCCTCTTTTCCTTATCTTTATACCTGTTAACTTTTAATAAAGCCACGCATGAAAAAAGTATTATTCAGCTTATTGCTCATTTCGTTTATAATTCCCCGCATGAATAGTCAGGAAATAGTGCAAAAAACCGATACCAGATGGTTCGAAGACGCCCGTTTCGGTATGTTTGTACACTTTGGCCCGTATAGTGTGCTGGGAGCCGGAGAATGGGTGATGAACACCCGCCCCGTAAAAGGGAAAGACTATATGCGCCTGCAAACCCTGTTCAATCCGCAAGCTTTCGATGCCAAAGAATGGGTCAGGATAGCCAAAAATGCAGGGATGAAATATATCACGTTCACCTCCCGCCATCACGATGGCTTCAGCAACTGGGATACGAAACAGTCGGACTGGAACATAATGAATACGCCTTACGGAAAAGACCTTATAAAGCAATTATCAGACGAATGCCGTAAACAGGACATGAAGCTGGTATTGTATTATTCCCTTCTCGACTGGATGCGTACCGATTACCAGTACGAAACAGGGCGCACGGGAAAGGCGGCGGGACGTACCGAGAAAAGCAACTGGCAGTCGTATATCAACTTTATGAAAGCACAACTGACCGAACTGCTTACCAATTATGAGATTGCCGGCATATGGTTCGACGGACACTGGGATCAGACCGAAGATGAAAACCGCACCGACCATACCACGCATGTAGACTGGCACTATCCCGAGATATACAAACTCATCCACACCCTTCGTCCGGGATGCCTGGTAGCCAATAACCACCATCTGCCGCCATTTGCAGGAGAAGACTACCAGATATTTGAACGCGACGTACCGGGTGAGAACAAATCGGGATATAGCGGACAGGAAGTATCACGCCTGCCGCTCGAAACCTGTGAAACAATAAACGGCGCATGGGGCTTCAACATTACCGACGATAATTTCAAATCCACAAAAGAGCTTCTACATCTGCTGATACGCACTGCCGGAACGGGTGCTAACCTCCTGCTGAACGTAGGACCTATGCCCGACGGACAGATACAGCCCGAATGCGTGCAACGCCTGCAGGAGATGGGCAAATGGATGGACAAGTACGGATATACGATATACGGTACGGAGCAGGGCTTTGTAAAACCTCAGAAATGGGGCGCAGTGACAAAAATCGGTAAAACGTATTATATTCACATACTGGATAAAGACACAAAATCCGTTACGCTGAATATACCGGACATTAAATCGGCAAAATGGATTAATATATCTGCGCAACCCGAATGGAAGAAAGATAAAAAAACAGGAGATGTCACTTTTTCATTCGCCGGAGGGTTAGATGAAACAGATTCCATTATAGAAATAGTGCTAAAATAAAAAAAAACATAAAGCCATAAAAACGAAGACACTTTTACTCGTCAAAAGCCTTTTCAGATAACAGAATTCTTAAAATATCTAATAATAATGTTAAATATCAAATTCCCGTGAACATAATACGTCCGTTTGCAGTTATAACGGCGTGTAGTTTTGTAAAGTTTGTGTTAAGGTTTAGGAAAGTCTGCGATGTGATGTTGCGGACTTTTTTTTGTTTATTCGCGGTCAATTCATAAACTAATCATCAAGCAGTTTGTTAAGATTGAATACAACTAAGAAATTATCGAAGTTTTGATATCATTATGATACAAATTCTTCCGCAGTCATTTTACACAATAAGAGAAGTTCTTCTAAAAAGAAGATTAATTAAGCTCTGAATATGACAAAAAGAAAAAGAAAAACAAAGACGACCTCAAATCTAAAGAGAACAAGCTATGAACACACAAGATCCGAAAAAAGTAAAAGTGTTGGAAAATGGCCCTTACGAGGTAACGGGAAATGTGCCACTCAACCAATTGGGCTATCTATACAATGAAAACGGAGCATCGACAGGTTATGAGCATATCAGGACTTTCCCATTACAAGAGACCTATCATTTGTGCCGGTGCGGGAGATCGAAAAATAAGCCCTACTGTGATGGCTCTCATTTGCAGGGATTTTATGGAAAAGAAACCGCCACCCACCGCTCGTATGAGCAAACAGCCCTATTTACGGAAGGTAAACGTATAAATATGCTCGATGCACAGAATCTATGTGCAGTAGCCCGTTTCTGTGATACCAATGGCACCACGTGGGATTTGGTGCAAGAGGGCGACGATGAAGAAACCGTAGAGACTGTTATCCGGCAGTGTTCTGATTGTCCCAGTGGACGCCTCACAGCCGTAACTAAAGACGGGAAAAGGATAGAACCCAACCTTCCTCAGGAAATAAGTATTCTGGAAGATACGGTAGCCGAAACACACGGGCCTATCTGGCTGAAAGGAGGTATCAGTATCGAAGATGCTAATGGGCGCCCGTATGCCGTGCGCAACAGAGTAACACTTTGCCGTTGCGGAAAATCGCGGAACAAACCGTTTTGTGATGCCCGCCATATGGAAGATAGAGCAGGAAACACGGAAGAAATACCTGAATAAAGTATTTTAAATTCAGAGACCCGCAAACTCATATATCCGAGATTCTTCGTCCCAGGGATGATAGCCTTGCCCGATATACCGGAATCCATATTTTTCGTAAAAACCGATATGGCTCGTGCAAAGATAAAGGCTGTGGAAACCTGCTTTACGGGAATCCTCCTTCGCTTTCTCCAGCAAGAGAGAACCATATGCATTTCCCCTGTGCTTTTCTTCAATAAATACAGCACATACCCAGGGGTATAAATCCATGCGGCTGATAAAATCGTTTGTTACCAGTCCTGCACATCCTATTATTTCATTTTCTTTCTCTAACAGATACCATTGGGGAACTGGGCTAGCAGATGTAAGACAATGGGAAATACAATCATCATAAATGATTCGGGAAGCCGACCATTTGCTGCTTATATAATCTATCGCTTTATCTTTATATTCGGGAGTCTCTTTGACGGATATTATCTTCATATTGTTTTTATAATATTGCCTTGTCTTTTTTCGATCAACTATTATTTTCAAAGATAGGCAAAAAGTGTTAGCATCAGTTTGCAAATATGTGATTTTATAGGGTGATTTCTACTACACAATATTTTCAGCGTTTATTTCCTTCTGGCCTTTAAAGCTATGGATTCGCATAAATATCTTATCTTTACCGTGTAAATAATGACGAAATATGAGCCAGTTATCAGACGTATACAAAACATATTCTGTAACCGCCCTGCTGCGGATTATAGAGAACCCCGAAAACTACCGTCCCGAAGCAGTGAAGACCGCCCGGGACGAACTCGATGCCCGCGATCTTAGCCCCGATGACATAGGTAAGGCAAGAGCCGAACTGGAAGCTCAACAGCAAGAACTCGCCTTAGAAAAGGAGCATAGGGAGGAGATAAAGAATACGCTGAAAGAAAAAGGATCCGGCATTATAGATTATATAAACCCCATACAGGACAACGAAGGCGATGCCCACAAATCGCCCAGACTGATTAATACCATTGCCATTATATTCCTTGCCATTGGCCTGTTGCAGATTATTACCCAGTTCGACCTGATTACAGGACTGTTTCAGGATACGAGATGGGATTTCAGCGTAGTTATATTCCTGTTTCCTGTCATCATCACGCCACTGGCAGCCATACTCTTCTGGATGAAAAAGACGGCGGGATGGATATTGCTATCCATCTACCTGAGTTTTGCGCTCATGGGACTGCTGTGGATGTTCTTCATTGCCTACAACCCTACCTTCCTTATCGGCAGCCTATTTTTTAGCGGCACACTGTGGACTATCAGCCAGGAAAGGATCAGGAGTGTATTTAAGATTTCTACCGATACTATGTATGCCTCTGTTATCGCATCCATTCTTATTGTAGGTGCTATATTGGGTATATACTTTTTTGTTTTATGATTATTTGATACAAAACAGAGTGAACTTATTTTTTCAAGAATACTATATTTTTTTTGAATCTAATTATCTATAGAATACATATAAAGGTAGTGACGATTGTTATTTTAATAGAATTATAAATAAGATTATTTTATAATGTTTTAATAATTAATATATTATTTATAAATATTTATTAGTAACTTTGCAGTGCTCATCTATAAATAGAAAGAGTTTCGGGGCTCGGTTTATCTTGATATAAATCTGAGCCCTGCGTTTTTTTCATCTTGTACATTTCTTCATTTTGTTTAACAATTGCTTTTCTGCATATTTTTCATTAAGATAGTAAGCCGTGAGTAAATAATAGGCATCACTTCTTTGATGCTCTAAAACAATAATATATTTTGCCTTTTTATCATAGATATATGTTTTTGTCACGTCTACTCTTTTCTTCTGGTCACGTTCTGTAATAGTAAATACATCTATATTCTCAGGCATTTTCTCATGTATATGATAATTTATCCAATGTAGCCTCTCTGATCGATCTCTGTCAAATACCCGTTTTTGGGGTAGTGGCTTTCCGTCATCACCTTTTCCATAAACTTCTTTACAAGTCAGATGCATAAATTGTCGCCCCATATCTATTTCCCCATTCGCTTTTATTGGATATATCAGTTTCCCTCGAAATTTAAAATCACTATTATCCTCTATGTCTCTTTTATAAATACCCAATAGAGAATTTCGCTTTTCATTTTCTTTTAAATGAAGTATTTCCAGTAATTGCGGATATACTTTGAGTAAATTTAAAGGCATAGTAATTATTTTAACGAGATAAAGAATAAATTAAACTTCTTATTAATCAGTGGTGTTGTTTTATTTAATGAGATGTTTGTATGGTCTTTTATTTTGTCTACAATCTTTCTTTTTGCAATAACCTTACCCGCGAGTTCTCCTTTTTCTATTCTTAAATTATAATTAATAGCTCCCATCAGTATATCTGCTAGTTGGATAAAGCAACTCTCATGGGATCGAAGAAATTGAAAATGTCTTATTGATGAGTTCCATTTCAATATATCTTTGAGTTTGTGTAATTTATTGTGACTACAAGTATCCTTGATGTCAAAAAATACATTATATTCATTTTCCAGGTCTGTCTGATGATGTAATAATTGATAATACATTCTGAAATAAAAATCATTGAAAGAATAATCCTCCCGATCTTCATCAATTTGTGTTTTGTCTACTATTACAGCTCTAAATTTCATATCGGTCATGAAAAAATAATCGATCAGTTCATTATAAAGAGAAAATGTAGATTCATGTATATTTGTCCACTTTAATTCGCCAATATATTTATGCTTTTCTTTAATAGCTTTTATTTGCTCTTTTGCCATTTGTATTTGAGGATAAGCAATGCTTACATATCCCAAGACCATAAATGGATGTCCATCATTCTTTAGATGTGTACTTTCATCACAATAAATATTAAATGTTTTAGACATACGATGAATATTATATTAATGAATACAAAAATAATAATTTTCCCATCCTTTAGTATTTGCATAATCCGAAAGTTTGATAAACGAATCTAAAAATCAGTGATTAATTTAAGATTTCTACCGATACTATGTATGCCTCTGTTATCGCATCCATTCTTATTGTAGGTGCTATATTGGGTATATACTTTTTTGTTTTATGATTATTTAACTAAAAAAGACAACTTCCCGGATTTACTTTTTCAGATTTCTATAGTCATAGTAGACGGTATGTATAACTTAATTTTTATAATCTTATGAAGAAGTTAGTATTGTTTCTTACAATTGCATTGTTCGCTACAAGTGGAGTATTCGCCCAACAGAGACAACGTTCCACACCTGAAGAAAGGGCCAAAAGACAAACTGAAACACTGGTAAAGGAACTCAGTCTGACCGAAGACCAGCAAAAGAAAGTATATGAAATAAATCTGAAATTTGCCCAGCCGCTGGCCGACCAGAGCAAAGAAACCGACAGGGAAAAGCTAAGGACTCAATTCCAGAAGAATCTGGAAGAACGCACAGCCGCTATTAAGGCTGTACTGACCGAAGACCAGCAAAAGAAATTTGATGAGCATCAGAAGAAAATGCAGGAGAATCGCCGGAGAAGAAACTGATAGAATTTAGGAATTGATAATTTACAGATACGAAAAAGGCAGGAATAATCATTATCCCTGCCTTTTTTATTTCTTATTTATTTCTACGACGGTAAGTTTACAGAATCGGTCTTATCCTTGTGTTGTATTTTCACAAAGCTGAATAAATATTTATTAATATCCGTAGAGCCGTTAAACTGACAGTCGAGCTCTACTATATATTCATAGCCCTCTTCATAATCGAAGCCTTCGAGAATGCCGGGAAATTTAACCCAATAGCCCTTTCCTAATTCCCGTGTGTAGTATGGATTGTTTTCATCGCCCGTCTTTTTCGATCCAATTACAAAATAGCCCCTTTGCGGAGGTATATTTTCAGAAACTTTCTGTGTTTTCGATATTTCTTCCAACAGTGTGATTTCGTAGGGCGAGCCTCCTTCCATATCTTCAAAGACAACCCTTTCGCTCCTTACTTTTATCACATACTCATATCCTTCCGTAAGAGTAAAATTAGTGATATAAGGAAAAGTTTTCCATTCGTTTTCCCCTTCATACTTTACAAAATAAGGGCTGTAATGATCTGAGATAAACATCAGTGGCTTTACAGACGCAACGGTAAGTTGAAACTCCCTTATCTCTCTTTTGTCGTCACTATCGCTACAGGAAGCGATAATAGTCAGAGACATAAAGACAAATAAAAATAAACTCAGTAGTTTTGCTTGTTTCATATCAATATTGTTTTTTAGGTAAAATGGGCATATATAAGCGATACAAATTTAGCAAAATATGTAAGATTTAACAATTAAAAAACAACCTCTTCCGATTATTAAATTTTCAAATCAGCAAGTCTTATTTATATTACATACTTGGCTGAACGAAACTTACGCCAAAAACTCTTATTGTATTGCAACTATACCGGAAGCTGGACTTATTTTACTGGAAATAAGAATTACATTTGTTAATATTAATAATATTTCGTTAATTTGATATCATTTAATCTTAAATTAACACGAGATGAGTAATTTATTTTATTCTATATTCAGACGCAAACCTAAAGAAGATGAACCCCAAAAGACAAATCAATTTTTTCTCCTTAGCAGGTTACATAGAGCATTAAAGAATGGTTATCCATTTACGGAGCATCCTGATGTCCCTATCTTGATGAAAGACAATGCGTATAAAAAATTCTACAAGGAAAAATTAAATGACATTTTTGATTACAATAAAAAGCTAAAGAATGAAAAAGCGGGCTTACTACAGACTATCTCTGCAATATTTGCCATAGCCACTACAATTATCACTATTGTCGCATTCTTTTCGCCTACACTAATCAAATTTGAAAAAGATACGTTAGTATTCTGTGTTGTATTAGTTAATCTTGCACTAATTTTATTTTTTTGCATAACACTCATATTGGTGTGGAATGACAAAAAGAATTATTCCTATTATTACGAAGAGTTGCTAAAAAATTATGTATTAATACTTGAAGCAGACAATAAGGTAGAACAAATAAAAGTAGAAAACCTAAACAAAGCTATTGACTTTCTGCAACTCACAAATTTCAATATTCAAACGATAATATCTCATGACATACACTTCCTTAACGAAAAATTAAGAGACCTGGATTATTATACATATAATAAATCTTTAAAAAATATGGATCAGGATAAAATATTATCTATACTGATGGAGTATTTGGATAAATTATGTGTTATAACCCGCAAAATAAACCTTTTTGATTATAAAACTGATACAATAACCGAGGCCGGATATTCTAGTTGTATAAAACTTTTAAATAAAAAACACATTTTTTCTCAAGTACCACTCAATGACCTTGAATTTAAAACCCTAGTAAGATCGACTCGTCCAAACACATCAAAATACCGGCGTAGGCTAACGGAGATTGGTGCAAAGTATGATAATGTATATGAAAAAGTAGTTGATAATGAAAATTTGGAGCAGATAATAAGCAATAAGTTATTATTTTCTTATATACCTGATTTTAATAATATGTATAATGATAATAAAGTAAAACACTCTCATCCGGAATCAACAAAATATTATAGTTCATCAATCGTTTACCCTATAATTTATCGCGTAGAGGAGCAAAAATCATTTATTTTAGGGTTCCTTTGCTTTGAGCATGAGAAACCAAATGCATTCCCTTCCTGTAAAGAAAGAAGTACTTTTAACAAATTATGGGAAGATTTTTGTTGTTCTCAATTAGATATTTTATCTATATTTATGGCAAGGTTAGTGGAAACTACTGAAAAAAAGAAATTAAATTTGAATACGACTCTGGCTTTAGGCAAACTCAGGAGTATAAATTTTGAAAAGTATGATTGAAGAAATATTGCAAATATTAGAAGACAGGATGAATTTCATTTCTAGTATCTCCAAGTCAGATCTAAATCCGATCCAACAAAAGCTCAAAGAGACGTATAAAGATTATCTATCTAATAATGTGGAGTCTACCATAGTTGAAAGAAGAGATGACAATGGAAATATCTTTGCATACGAAGGCCACTTTGAAGAAGTAAAAGACGCCGGTTAAAAAATAAATATTTATCATCTGCTTTCGCTTTTAATTATTTACCCTTACCAAAACCTGTATTCGTTATATTTATCTATTATCTTCTGGTTTTCGAGGAACTTAGGCGCTTTTCCAAATCGCTTGATAACCGAGAACTGGATTGCTCCCGCATCGAATGCCATTTTTGAAGGGGCAGTATAGAGAATATACACCCGGTTGTTGACCACCGATGCTCCTACCGACCACGTGTCGTGGTTGTATCCCATCGAGAAGCGGGGAAAAACGGATGGATATACTTTCACCCTGTTTTTTCTTCCGTCTATATTTTCAAAACCTACATTCGCCGCCACCGAAAGAGACAGCGAAACATATATCCGCTTGTTGGCAACCCACGTATAGGCATAACCTCCGTTTACACCCACCTGATAATTTTTTAGTTTATGGCCGCCATCAAACACCAGTGAACTATCGGCGCGGGCTTCGTTGAAATACACTGCACCTCCAAGTAGGAAACTCCCCGCCGATTTCAATTGCTTTTCGCTCTGATTGAAGGCCGCCGGATAGGAAAACTTATTGCCGTTGAAGACGTACTGCCCATATACTCCGTATTGTTTCAGCTTTATGTCGGGGTACAATTCATATTTATCGTTTTCGGGTTCGGTATATAAGCCTTTATAGTTCTGGAAGAATATATCGTAGACAAACTTACGCCCGTAATGATGGTACTGGAAGTCGAATGAGCGGGTCTTTCCCCGCTTCTTGTCACGCATGAAATCGAAACCGTAGGCACCGCTCAGCGAGACATTTTTGTACGAAAAGCCAAAGCCGATGCCAAAAGGAGCATTGGAGCGGTAAGAGGTTTCATCGTCGTGGTCGCCTTGCTGATGCGAAAGCACGGTAAATTTATCCATGAAGTAGGTACGCACCGAAAGAGGTTGTTCAAAGAAACCTATATAGGTACTGTCGGTCTGTGAAAATCCGTATTGGGACACAAGTACCCAAAATATCAATATAGTGATATACCTGCCTCTCGATAAGCGGTTTCGTTTTTTGATTAATGCCGGCATTTTATATACTTGCTCTCTTTATTTTATTAAGGAAACGGATTAAGCGCAAAAATAGTATAAAGGCATTAACCCCAATCAAAAAGACAGGAATAATTTGATTTGTGACCCAATTTTAGCGGAAATTTTCACAAAATTCATCTATATTCGAGTCCCAGCCTGTATTTTTTATCCATATACCTGAAAAACATATACAGGCGGTATTCCACATCCAGCCCGTATTCGTTCTGAGGATTGTAATCTATTTTTGCTTCATAGATCAGCGGGCTGTATAGCATGGGATTGTCGCATCGGTAATTCCATTCATTGACAAGGAATACGTTTTTAGTCTTCAGTGACGACTCCGTATAGAAGTTTTTCGGCCGTTGAGTAACCAGGAATGTTTCATAGCCGGATTCCATAACGATGGCTTCGTAGACGGGTTTCAATTTGATGCTTATGGTTAAAGGCTTATCGATAGGGTGCATATCCCCGTCTTTGAGTATACTGATAGATTCTATTGTGGAAGGATCTATCCTAATCAACGAATCTTTTGAGATCACATTGTCGTCGACCAGATAAATATTGTCATCCCGTTTCTCTATAAGGGAATAAATAGATTCGGGATTCGTCTTATCCATAGTGTGTTTGTCTGCATCGAGGGCAATATCACACACAGGGCTGTCTACAACTATCTGCTTGATCTTAAATCCTATCAGCGAGTAACGGAGCGTATCGCCCATCGCCGCACGTATTGTATAATTACCTTTGCCATCCGAGAAACTTTTTATTTGTCGCGATGTATTGGTTACCATAACAGCCGGTAGTACCCTTCTATCTTTTGCCCAAGTTATCTGTCCCCTCACTGCCGATACTTGCGAATATGTCATTTGTAAAGCAAACAACATCAAGAACAGAAATGTAATGCTTTGTTTATTCATAATGCTGATATTTATAGAAATAAGGAGTAGAATACTTCTGTAAATATACGAAATTCTTCAATTATTTCATACATAACGGCTATCCTTCTTTCACTTTTGGCAACACAGGTAAATATCTGTTTACCTGCACATTTAAAATATAGAATACTTTAAAGCAATGCTAAATATTAATCACCTATTGATATCACCACCATTTCTATAAAAAAAGAACTTATACAATCTCAACCTTTTTAAATAAGCCCGCAGAACGGGCTTATTTTGTAAATATGGGAAACAATAAAGCATCTTCTTTGTTTTTATAATAAAAAGTTAATATTTTTATAAAGAAGAAATAATTATAAAAATAGCAACAAGAAGGAAATCATTAATATCCTTAGGGATAAACGGATATTCACAATAAATACAAAAACAAAAGTTTATGGCTAAAATAACTACGACTCTCCTAGTTATCACTATTCTTATATTAAATTCGTGCAGGCAGAAAAATGTTGATCCCCAACCCACAGATCCCCCCTCGCAAGATACGGTGGCTGTAAAGGATGAAGATGAGACAAAGAAAATAGATACAGTCACCGTAGAAAAGGAACTTCTCTACGATAAGTACACGCTCGAAGATACTTACCCCTACAAAGATACCACAAGGCGGTTTCAGTGGGAGAAGATCAAAGCAGGGCTGAAAACCATAGATTCCATGCAGATAGAGCATTCGTCGTGGGGCATTCTGCAAAACTACAGGAACAACAACGGGGAAGCCCCGCTGGTAAAAGAATATCACCGCAATGTATATAAACGCATATCCGACAATTACGATGTAGAACGTTACCAGTCGGTACCCTTATATTCCCTTCAGGACACCATCGTTCCCGAACGTTACGGCAGGGACGGATCGCTGGTGAAACTGATAAAAGGAACAGACAGCACAAAGTTTGAAAAAATAGAGACCGTATACTTCCCCGGTGAATGGCTGGTTCCCCGTAAGTATGTGAAAGAGATAGCAGATAGTATAGCCTTCCGCAGTGCCATATTTGTAGACCGCATCAATGAGAATGTGGTTACACTGCAAAAGGTGGGCGACAAGTGGATGATAAGAAGCATGAACCCTGTCACTACCGGATTGCATAAACCTCCCCATCAGCAGGAGACTCCACTGGGGATGTTCGTCATACAGGAAAAGAAGTATAAGATGTTTTTCCTTGTCGACGGTACTACCGAAACAGGCGGCTTTGCTCCTTACGCCAGCCGGTTTACCAATGGCGGATACCTGCACGGCGTGCCGGTGAATGCTCCCCGCAAAGATTTTATAGAATACAGCGCTTCGCTGGGTACTACTCCACGGTCGCATATGTGTGTGCGCAATGCTACTTCGCATGCCAAATTTATCTATGATACTTTCCCTGTGGAAGGTACAGTGGTATTTGTGATAGAATAAAGTTAAATACTAAATAATCAGTCAGATAGCCTGTAACAATTAAGTAAGAATACCAATCAGTAGTTAAAATAATTATTGTAGTATAAAATTGTTGGATTTTTTATGCTACACTTCGTTCCGCTTAAACGTTCATTTTGGCATTGCCCAAAACGAACCAAAAGGCTAGCGCTTCGCTCCTCGGCGACCCAAAACCGTCTTGACGGCTGAATCAAACAAACGGGCTATCGCCCCGTTTGATTCTACGCCGCCTGCAACGGATTGGGTACCCCGCCTGCGTCACTAATGCGCAAGGGCTGACGCACGTGGGGCTAAAGCATAAAAATACACTGTCTTGTCGCCACATCGCGGTAACGGCCTCATTCCGCAGGCGGGGTACCCAATCCGTAAAGCGGAGGTGTAGGGCAAAATAGGATAGCTGCTATACACGGCTGATAATCCGGCTATAGAGGATTCCGTATTATTTTGCTCCACCGAAGCTGCGGCTTTGGGTCGCCGAAGGGATGCAGCCTTGATTTTTTGTTTCGTTTTACATCAAAGCAAAATGAAAAACAAGCTCCCAGCCGTGTTTTTATATTTTACCAACAATAACTAACTACATATTAACTCTTTCGAATGAACACGGATATTCCCTTTTCTGTTTAAATAAATATATCAATATCAATTTAAAACACCGTTTCATGCATAATATCCCCATTATTATAGAAGAGATTTATCCGATGCCTTTACCTAATGTATGGAAGGCGATCACCGATAAAAACCAGATGAAAGAATGGTATTTCACCATCGAAGACTTTGATCTCAGAGAAGGTGCCGAGTTTAATTTTACTGTATCCTTCGAAGATGCTATCTATCACCACCGTTGCGTGATAAAAGAAATTGTTCCGCAAAAAAGATTCAGCCACACATGGACGCATCCCTCACAGAGCAATGGCGAATCGGTAGTCACATGGGATTTACAGGCTGTGGACAATGGCACTAAAGTCACCCTCACGCACACAGGTGTGGAAAACTTTGCCGATGCCGGAGCTGACTTCTCCCGCGAAAACTATGTGGCTGGCTGGGAGGAAATATTAGGAACATCCCTTAGGAATTTTCTATCAAAATAATTTAATTACCAATAAAAAACAAAATCAGTATGGCAACAAAGACAAATCCCGTAGTATGGTTTGAAATTTATGTAAACGATATGGCCCGTGCCCGCAAATTTTATGAAACAGTACTGGCCAAGGAACTGAGCGATATGCCGATGGAAGGCGAGACGGACTACAACATGGCAATGTTTCCCATGGCAGACGATATGGATGCCCCCAATGCTTCCGGAGCGCTGGTGTGGATGAAGAACGTGAAAGCCGGAGGCAACAGCACGGTAGTGTATTTTGGGTGCGATGACTGCTCTGTGGAAGAGAGCCGGGTAGTAGCTGCAGGAGGACAGATACACCAACCAAAATTTTCGATAGGGGAATATGGCTTTATTACGCTTGCTGTAGATACCGAAGGGAATATCTTCGGGCTGCACTCTGAGAAGTAAACAAAAAAAAAACGATAGGATGGAACACGAAAAGAAAGAAATCACCGTAAAAGTTCAGGTCAACCTGTCGCCCCATATCGTGTGGGAATACTGGACAGCCCCCGAACACATAGTCAACTGGAACTGTGCGTCTGACGACTGGCATACACCTACCGCCGTCAACGATCTTCAGCAGGGCGGGTGGTTCAGGTGGCGTATGGAAGCCAAAGACCGCAGCGCAGGTTTCGACTTTGAAGGACGGTACGATGAGATTGTGCCAAACGAAAAGATAATATATACAATGGCCGACGGACGCAGGGTAAAGATATTATTCACCAATGTGGATAATAATACCCTGATCACAGAGACATTCGATACCGAAACCCTGAATCCGGCAGATATGCAACGTGCCGGATGGCAGGCCATCCTCGACAGGTTTAAATATTATGTGGAATTGAACGAGAAATAAATTGTTACGCAAGGGTGCAGCATATAATTTAATTGAAAAGTTCTATTATTTTCTCTTAGTGTTCATTTTGGCATTGCCCAAAACGAACCAAAAGGCTGGCGCTCCATTCCTCGGCGACCCAAAACCGTTTTGCCGTCTGAATCAGATACACTGTCTTGTCGTCGCATCGCGATTCCGGCCTCGTCCCGCAGGCGGGGTACCCAATCCGTAAAGCGGAGGTGTAGGGCAAAATAGGGCAGTTGTTATACAGGCTGATAATCCGGCTAAAGATGACTCCGTATTATTTTGCCCCACCGAAGCTGCGGCTTTGGCTCGCCGGGGGATGCAGCCTTGATTTTTTGGTTCGTTTTGCATCAAGGCAAAATGAATTGGAGCGAAGTGGAATTGAAAATCGGCGGAGCCAAATCGGCGTTAGCCAAATACAAGACGGCAAGCGCGTTAGAAATAATAGAACATTTCCATACTACAATAATCACTTCAACCACTGATCCGCATTATATACAGTATTCTATGAATAATATCTCCTCTTTCTCGCTAATAAATTAAAACATATATAAACCTCTTATCTTCCACATACCCCACCCATATTCATATCCATAAATTATTTATTTATACCCATTCTAAATATAGTTCAAAAATGAATTATATTGGTTTAATATTTTGACATTAACCGAAAATAGATTAAATTTGAACCATCGATTAATAATTGAACTACATATTAAATATAAAGTTTAAATAAAAATAGAATTCAATTATCTATATAATGAGAAACAATTAAGAATGAAGAATAAAAACGCGTAAGCGATTAATAACTCATAACTTATAATTCATAACCTATAACCAATTGACATGGGCGCATTAAAAATCAACTGCTACTGCAACGAACAACAAATGGAAAAAATCGTAAGACTCGTTACCCGTCATCTGAACGACTCGGACAGGACGGATATAGCCGACTTCGATACACTGATAGGCGATGTGCGTATATGTGTGGAGTTCGAAACCTATATGGATACCGTTCAGCTCAAAACATCGGAAGTACTCGACCGCGACTGGGATCTGCTCGACGAAGATTCGGCCGTACTTACCTCACGCCTGCGGCCTGTGCTGGAAGAATATAACCGGAACCATCGCGAAGCCTTTGCACAGGCGCATCATGTAATCAATGACAGGATATTTTAATGAATAATGAATAATTAATAATGAACAATGAAGTCGATCCTTTTTAATCCTGAAAATAAGAGATTAATAATCTCGCTTCATTATAATCTATTTGTTATCAATCAATTATTAACTATTAATTTTTAATTAGTATAGATGACATCTTATATCGAACTTATAAACAATGCCTGGGAATTGAGAGAACAGGGTATTATTTCAGTACACGAGCACGATTTGTACAACTATCTGCTGCATAGATGCAACAGGCTCAACTGGAAGAATCCTTTTAATCAATCCACGGAGATTATATGTGCAGTTCTGGGTATCAACCGGAATGCGCTGACCAATCGCAGAAACAGGCTAAAGCAGGTGGGACTGATCATGTTCAAGGACGGCACTGCTAAAATGAAACCCGCCGAATACACCATCACCTGTATCGCAAAAGATACGCTGTGTGATACACATAGTATTACACTTACCGATACACTATCCTATACGCTCGACCATACGCTTCCCTATACCTATACTAAAGACAAGACTATACAAGACAAGACAAAAGAAATAGAGACGGCGAAGCCTGTTGTGTTCCGAAAACCATCACCGGAGGAAATCGTTGGCTATTGCCGCAAGCGGGAGAACACGGTAGACGCACAGGAATTTTTCGACTTCTACGAATCGAAAGGATGGATGATAGGACGCAACAAAATGAAAGACTGGCAGGCAGCCGTCAGAAATTGGGAGAAGAAATCCTCTGAAAATAAACACAATGCGGCATCGCACGACAATACCAGACGATATGAAGAATTTTAGAGACATAACCGACCTGATGAAACGCCAGCAAATGCCACTGCCCAGCCAGAAGGTACAGATACAGGTACCCGATGCCGAAAAGGTTTTGCAGGAAGCGCTATTGCATTTCCTTATGGCTGAAGGACGCCGGATGCAGTGGCTGCCCGAATACGCCAAAGTAGCCGCATGGCTCGCCGCAAACCAAGGGAAAGGCTTGTTCCTGTATGGCAACTGCGGACGCGGCAAAAGCCTGCTGTGCCGTTATGTGCTGCCCGCCATCCTGCTCGGATACTGCCGGCGGGTGGTATCGGTATTCGATACACAGCAGATGAATAGCAATATCGACCTCGTATTGTCGAAGCATATCATCAGCCTCGACGATGTGGGCACCGAAGAAGTGAGCAATGTATTCGGCAACAGGCGGATGGCTTTTGCCGAAGTGATGGATGCAGCCGAGAAGCACGGCAAACTACTCATCATATCCACCAATCTCCCGGTAGACGACATCCGCAAACGATACGGCGACCGTGTGCTGGACAGAATAAAATCGACCACCACGCGGGTATTGTTTGAAGGGGAAAGCCTGAGAAAATAATGGATCAATTAGTTAATTCGGATATTAGCAAATAAGGCGCAAGCAACTAGTCATTTGCTAATTTGCTAATATCCGAATTGGCTAATTAAAATTAAAAAATTAATATAAACATGAAACTAGGAAACAGCAACGGCAACAACACAGGCAAGAAATACTTTATCCGCGGACGCGACGACCGGGACGAGCCACAGCCCGCACATCGCAGGAAAGCCGACGAGTTTAACAAATGGTTCACAGACAATCATCAGTCCCTGTCCAACTTCCTGATAGGCAAATATGCTTACCATGAAGATATATTTTACACCACTTATATGCGTATCAGCGAAAAGATTCTCTATTCGGGGATGGTTATAAAAGACTATAAGGCGTATTTCCACCGCTCTTATTTTACCAACTATATACAAGACTGCGAAAAAGAAAGCCGCTATGTGGCAATGCCTGTCCAACATAGTCTCGAAGCGCATCACTCCAATCCTTACGAGCACGAGCGTATGCAGACGCAGCTGGAAGACGATATTTTCGATTATGTTTTTCGCCGCTACGACCTGCGGGAGTTTGAGCTTTTCAAGATGTATATCACCCTCAAGCCGGCGATCAATTACCATACGCTGGCCACTATCACGCATGTGCAGGCGCATAAGATACAACGCATCGTATCCAGGATTCTGACCGATATACGCAGCAATAAAGTATTGGTGGGCAGGTACAGGGAGGTAAGGTGATTCATTTTTAATTAGCAGATTAGCAAATTCGAAAATTAAATGAATATATCTATTCAGTAATTTGCTAATCTGCGAATTTGCTAATATACTAATTAAAATATTATGTTTATAATCCGTGAAATCAGAATAACAGGCATTACCCGCCTGAAAGTAAATATAAAAACAGGCGATATCGAAAATGTCCGCAACGAATGTGCCCGTACCTATAAAGTGAATAAAAGCAAAGTGAAATTTGTATATGATGAAAAGGATGATATATAAAACAGCAGGGGCGAACACACTCATTCGCCCCTGCATAACTTATAATATAACCGGATATGCCTATGTCATTTTAACGTGTATTTATGCCATTATATTGAGCCTGTTTGATAGCCCATGCCAACGCATTTGCCATAAGACGGGAATTTTCTACTGTGTAGCTTCCTCTCCATCCTGTACGTGTGATAGGTTTAAAATTGGAGTCGATAGCAAATGGATAATATATTGATGAACTTGAACCGTTAGAACCGGTTGCTCCGTTGAGATTGGCATTAAAACCACCTTCGCTGATGAAGAGAAGGTTATAGCTTTTATGTTTCAAAATCATTGGGGTTCCATTATTATTTTTGGAAATAATAACGATATCATCATCATCTGGCAGACCCTGCGCTCCGGATGCGCCTTGTGTATCATTTCCCCACAAGAGTCCGCGAATATCTCCAAACGGACCATTTACTATTTCATCATTCACATAGTTTATGGTCATCGGGTCTGTTGTAGTCCAGTCTCCGGTAATTGTATATCCCGGATACAGAGCTTCAAAGAAGGCTTTTACCATTAGTTGGCGCTCGCATACAAAGATAAGTACCCCGCCTTTTTTCAGATAGTCGACCAGATTGGCTGCCATTCCGGCTTTATCTGTAACATCAAGGTCAAACCCTGTAATGACTATATCAGGTTTAGTATCCAGATAGCTCTTAACTGTAGCAGTATTATAGGCGGCAGACCCGTTTATAATATTGTAAGGATAGAATGTCTGGGACGATGAATAAGGAACTATTTTAACAATACTGCTTTCCGTATTTCCAAAATTAACAGAAGCGTCCATCATCTTTCTCAGCCCCGATCCCGGCTGTCCCAGATATCCCGCCGAATTTTCATAATACCCGAACGCAAACACCGATTTTGTAGGGTAGCTGACTACCACAGTAGCTTTACAGGTAGAAACATCCGATGAACTATTGGATGTGATCGTCATCACCTTATTCTCCACGCTGGTGGGTGTGCCGTAGCCTTGCAGTTTTACAGTCTGGCTGGCTGTGTTCAGCATTCCTGACCCTTTGAAATAAATACCGTCCACGGTGTTTGTCTCTATTACATAGGTCGCCCCATATGGCGCTGTTACATTCAATGTCACTTCTATATAATTTGCATCCGGGTCCAGCTCCTTATTTAACTGGTACACACCCTTTACTTTGGTTGCGCTACAAGACATATAGTAGACAGGCTTTACGGAAGAGTCTTCCACCTTTATGTATAGCGGGTCGCAGGCATCCATAGCCTTGTTGTTGAATGTCACTTTTATCTGATCACCGTTTCCTCCGGTTGGTGTATAGTTCAGCGGTGTCCCGGCGCCGGGTATGGACAGAAAGTAATAACCGGGAGTTAAGAAAACACCCGATGCCGTAAAGTAATAACCGTTGTCAGGATCGGGCATTGCCGTTATAGTATATGCACCGGCCTTAGTCACATGCAGAGGTATTGTCATATAATTCCCTGCATTTAAGGATACGTCGTTTTTATATATCCCCAGGAATTTCAGTGAATCGCAATTGCCAAGAGTTGCAATAGCATTACCCATCTTGGACTGGAAGCAGTTCCACTGATCTCCGTCCCATTGGTTGAGCCCCACGCATAGCTCCTTGTCGTCATCTTCTACCAGGTTGTACACGATAAGCCCTGTATGCGCCTTATCTATCGTCTGCTTATTAGCTGTATAGTCGGTACTGGGACCCGAGGCAGGGTTGTCAGGATTGGCGAGGAACATCGGGTAAAGTTCCTTTTTCTCCGAAAGAGTTACACGGGGCAGAGCCAGCCCTTTGCGGGCATTCAGGGTACTGTCAGTTACATTGTCCTTGTCTTTTAGCTGCAATAAGGCTCCTGAGAGCGGCTCTTCATTTGCGCCTATAGTTACCTGTGCAGGCAGAGCCAAACTTATACTAAATATTGCTACCAGCAATAATAGTATTTTAAATGTTGCTCCATTTCGATGTTTTTGTCTAAAGTTTGTTTGAATCATGTAGTTTTACGATTTAGTTCAAAAAAATAAATTACTTGTCTTTGTCTGTTATATTTTGTCATTGTATCATCTTTTTTATAATCATCTTTGCGCAAAAGTTTCAATACCCCATATCCCTGCCCGATACTTTCCCAAGCCGCGATCAGGAGCTAGGGAGAGAAGATTTTTTCTAAAGACGATAATAATCTCCCTATTTGTGAGGCATTGAATCTTTTGCATAAGATGAGTGTATGTTATAGCCCTCAAAATGGCCCCGTAGTACATGAAAATATCTGCATCGGCGAAGGTGTGAGGTCTAAACTTGTATTTATGTCTTGAAAATAATATAATATCGCGCGCACATGTGCCCGCAATTATAATGGTGTGGTTGATATAAGTACATGTATATTTTGCACTCCTCGATAAAAGGAATGTAAAGTATATGATAAAATAAATAAATAAAGGTAAAGTGTTAAGTGTAGTTATATAACTCTCTCTCTCTCTCTCTCTCTCTCTCTCTCTCTCTCTCTCTCTCTCTCTCTCTCTCTCTCTCACAAAATAGAGCTAACCTCCAAATTTTCAACAGAAAAAATGAAGCTCTTTCTTGTAAAGAAATTCATGAAAAGCAGTCTAAACCACATGCTGTATATACTATTGTCTTTTTCTAAAAGTTGTCGTGTTCTTAAATAGAACCGTTCAAAATTAACAATTATTTTTCATATTCAATGTAACTCATTAAGATATTTTTGCTCTTAGTCTGTTTATATCCACTATAGTTATTGAGTATAACAGGTTAAAATTTAAATAATTAATGACTTAACTTTGAAAACCGAAATCTTTAAATTGTTAAATATTCGCATTAATAAACTTAATATTAGAGCCTTCTGCATTGCTTAGGATATATTCTTTAAAAAGTTTCGAAAAATGGCTTAGGCAGGTCAATCCCAATCTGTAACCCACATCGGGGATTGACTACTTCCTCCCTTTTTAACAAACAGGAACACCCGGAAAGAGGAGTAAATCATCAAAAAAAAATATTTTTTTATTTCTTCCTAAAATATTATGTTCCCTCAGTCGTCTTCATTAATAGAGAGCTCTTAATTAACAAATAGATTAAAAATAATAAACAAATAAAATTATGATGACAAGAGGTTTTGGAATGGGATTCTTCGGAAGAAACCCTTTCGACAACGAAGCACGAAAAAAATTCAAAGAAGAATGGTCTAAAATGACCGATAGTGAAAAACTAGAGTTTATGAACAAGCGTATGGAGTGCCTCGACAGGCATGAAGACCACTTTTCGGTGGAGGCAATAGATGCCCGCTGCGAAAAATGGATGGGCATGTCGACCGAAGAAAAGCAGGCATTTGTCGACGAAAAGAAAAAAGCTTTCGAAAGCCGGATGCACGGGATGCACGGTGGTTTTGGTTTCGGACATTAAGCAGAGAAAAAGTAATGAAAAAGCCTGGCTAAAATACTTAGCCAGGCTTTTTATACTTATATATAATCAAGCTGTAAGGTTTCTGTGCTCTCTGTGCAATGCCTGCAACTCACTGGACATTATCTCCAGTTCTTCCAGCAATATATCCATATCTTCACGGGATATATTTCGGTACGAATCTTCAAATCGCTTTCTTGCCATATGGATTTCATTAATCAGTTCTTCGTGGCGGTTCATGGTCGTATTTTTTAGTGTTGTTAATTTAGTTTTTATAGCTGAAATAAACAATATTTCCTCATATTGCTATACAAAGATAGCAAATATTGCAATCCACACATTGCAATAATGAGGTTTTTTGAATATGTTTTTTAACATGTTTTGTGCAATTATTTGATATGTAGGTATTTATGATACGTGAATGATTGAAAGTTTTATTTCAGATAATTCTTCATTCTGGGTGATGCGATAGGATAGAGGAGATGGCCTGCGTAGCCATTAAATCTTCCTTTTCCCTGTACTTTTTATTTTGATAACTTTAACCGAAACCAAATCCTTTCCTCCTTACAGAAAGAGGCCGCACGTTACTAAACGGGCGTTGGTTGTATGATATAACCTATTCTTTTCTATCTTTACAACAAAAAATAAACAAGCCTTCAGTTTTGATATTATTAATCGATACGCACAGGCTATTAATTGCTGAATAAAAGATGGAACTCCGGACAGTAAACGTCACACGATATATCACCCCCTTGCGTGAAGGTGGTTCATTGCCCGCTTTGGCCGAGGCCGACGACGGATTCAAGTATGTAGTCAAATTTCGTGGCTCGGGCCATGGCACAAAGATGCTTGTGAGTGAACTCATAGGCGGGCTGGTTGCACAGGCTCTCGGGTTTCGTGTGCCTGAGATGGTATTTATCTATCTCGACGAGGCTTTTGGCCGCAGCGAAGGCGATGAAGAAATACAAGACCTGCTGAAGGGCAGTCAGGGGCTGAATATGGGACTGCACTTCCTTTCCGGAGCATTGACATTCGACCCGGTAGTAACACGCATAGACGACACTACCGCATCGCAGATACTATGGATGGATGCCTTGCTTACCAATGTAGACCGCACCGCCCGCAATACCAATATGCTGATGTGGCACAAGGAGCTGTGGCTGATAGACCACGGTGCGTCGCTCTACTTTCATCATTCGTGGACGGGATGGAAAAAATATGCATTAAGCCCTTTCCCTCAGGCCAAAGACCATGTATTGTTACCCTATGCCAGCAGTCTTGACGAAGCAGACGCAGCGTTTAAGAAGATACTCACACCGGAGAAGGTGGCCAAAATAGTAAGTCTATTGCCCGACGACTGGTTGCACTGGGGAGGAAGTGACGAATCGCCGCAGGATATACGGCAGGTGTATAACGACTTCCTGAACGAAAGAATAAAGAATTCAGCAATATTTATAAAAGAAGCACAGCATGCAAGGGAAGCACTTATATGAATACGCCGTCATCCGTGTTGTACCGAGGGTGGAGCGCGAAGAATTTATAAATGTGGGCATTATTATGTACAGCAAGCGGGAAAAATTCCTGAAAGCCCGCTATTATGTGGATGAAAACAAACTCCGCCTGTTCACATCGGAACTGGACACGGACTCGATACATGAGAACCTGAAGGCATTTGACAAAATATGCGCTGCCGCCGGTGACGGAGGCTATGTGGCTTCGCTGGATATAACAGAGCGCTACCGCTGGCTGACGGCCGTGCGGAGTACATCTATACAGACATCGCGCTCCAACAGGGGCTTTTCGGATGATTTGGACAAGACGTTCGAAAAGTTGTTTACAGAGCTGGTGATGTAGCAGCCAGCATTCTCAGGCAGCTTCTAAATCTCCCGTATCACCCTGCACGGATTGCCTACGGCGAGTACATTGGACGGAATGTCTTTCGATACTATGCTTCCTGCGCCTATCACGGTGTTGTCGCCGATAGTAACTCCGGGCAGGATATGCACGCCCGCACCTATCCATACATTATCGCCTATGGTGACAGGATATGCGTATTCAAGCCCGCTGATGCGCTGCTCCACATCGAAGGGATGTCCGGCCGTATAGATACCTACCCCGGGAGCTATGAATACATTGCTGCCGATGGTGACCTTTGCCCCGTCGAGGACTACGAAGTTCATATTGGCAAAGAAGTTTTCACCTATCTCGATATTGTATCCGTAATCGCAAAAGAAAGGAGGTTCGAATATGAAGTTCTCGTCTGTTTTGCCCAGAAGGCTTTTCAGCATTTGCTTTTTTTCGGTTTGCATGCCCGGACGCAAGAGGTTGTAGTCGTAAAGTATTTCTTTCGCTTTTTCCCTTGCCTGTAAAAGATCTTTATCGTTGTTGGCATCGTAAAGAAGGCCTGCGGCTGCTTTTTCTTTTTCTGTCATAAGTGTCGGTTATAGTTACAAATCCAAATATAAGGCATATTTACTAAAGTAATCTCCTGTTTTATGCATTTTCTCCTTATTTAAGGAATCCTGTAACATCTGAAGTGTTAAAAAATAAAAGTGCCGACAACCACCGTTATCTGCACTTTATTTATATATAAACTCCATACCGATCAGGCGTTTAAGAGCTTCTCGATATCGAATTTTCTCATTTGCATAAATGCATCCATTACCCGTCCTGCTCTTATTCGAATTACTGAATACGGATACATAAAAAGGCGCGGCTTCTTCGGCTTTGCCATCGAACCACAGGCAGAGGATTATCTGATATTTCATGATTGGTTTGTTTTGCGGTCTCCGAGCAAAGCGTAGTCAAAAGAAACACAAGCAATCTTTGATTGCGCGTAGCATAAAGAATCCAACAATTTTATACTACAATAATTACTCTAACTACCGATCGGCATATATCAGAAGTTTATATCTGCCGCACCACCATAAAGGTTCAATAATATCCTCTGCCCTAACAAGGAGAGGATATTTATTTTACACCCGCTTTTTCCACCACCTCACTCCTACCCAACCAATGATCAGCAGGAGTAATATTCGTCCGCACCATACCTGAAACGATTGGAACGAACTCATACGGTTTACCTCCGTTTCCACTTCTACAGGATAAGGTACGCGGATGGTATCGTTCACAAAGACGGAATCGCGCAACAGCTTGTCCCTGTACAGATATTTGTACTTTTCGAGCCAAATGGTATCTCCTTTCATTTTCACCAGAACGGAGTCGTAGTGATGAACCGAATCACGCAACAGGCGGTCTTTGTACTCTGTACGTACCGATTCTACGGGGATAAATACTGTACGTGTCTTGCATCCCGTGAGAGCAAAAAGCAGTATAAACAGGAGTATTGTATTTATTTCGAACCGGCTTCTCATCTGAATTCTTTTTTTACATCAAAACACGGGCAGGCTTTTGCCGCAAACTCGTTATGTCCATACACTTTTGCATTGGGATAACGTACCTTAAGGTTATCTAGCAATCCGGTTAAAGCCTCCTTCTGCGCTTGGGTGCGTGTATCTTTGGGATTGTTTTTTTCGTCCAGCCCGCCAATATAGCACACACCAATAGACGTGGCGTTGTGCCCGAGGCAATGCGCTCCTATCAGCGATTCGTCCCTCCCTTTGTGTACAGAGCCATCGAGATATACCACATGATGGTAACCTATCTTGGCAAAACCCCGCGCCCTGTGCCATCGGTCTATATCTTCTGCGGTGAAATGCTGCCCTTCTTTTGTAGCGGAGCAGTGGAGTATAATTTTATCTATCTTTCTCATTTTCTTCTTTTGGGTCTTTTAGTTGTTTTTTTACAATTTCGGTTATGCCTTTTATCAGGTCGTCTTTATTTTCGAAAATCGTGGTAAGTTCCTCCAGGCTCTTCCCAAATTTCTTTTTGTCCTTTTCGTGCGCCTTTTCCAGTATCGATTTGGCTTCTATGAATATGAGGAATGCTGCTGCAATGAGGGTTATATAAGGTTCGGGATAGAAGAACATACCTATGCAATCGAACATAAATGCAAAGAGCATCAGGGCATAATACAAAACGGCTTTGGTAACCGTACGCCTTAGTCCGTATGAGGTACGTTGTTCGCCACGTTCCTTTGCCTTGCGCCATCCGCTGACGAGGTCGAGGCTGATGGCGATAGTTACCAGCAGCCACATAATGGATACGATAGCCAGTTTGAGCCGCAGGGTGACAAAGTCTCCTGCCAATAGTGATTCTATGATTAATAGCATGGGATAATTAAGAATGAATAATTAAGAATTAAGAATTGGAAACAGGCTGTCAGCCGTTTGTGTATGGCTGACAGCTGCGAGAGAGTGTTAGAGGAACATTGCTGTGTTTTTGCCGGCGGGTTCGGTGGATATGAGGATGGCTCTGATTTTGTTTATATCTGAAGGTTCAATTTCTGATCTACCAACCATAACAGCCGAGATTTTAGATATTTCACTTTTCGGCACGTTCGTTTTACTTACAAATATGCCGTTGATACTCTTGTCTGTTACATCTGTCCCTTGCGAAGGGAGTCCGTTGTCAAAGTCTGCCATGTTATACTGGATTTATAGTAGTTATGGGAATTCTGATCTGCATAAATGCTCCTTTTATCGGGAAAGCCGGAACAGGTATACTGGATGATCCTAATATACTGTTATAAAAATCAGGATGCCCAGATGCTATATAAACGCCTGATGACGATTGCATTTCCTGTGTCTTTTCCGAATTATTGAGCATCAGGCAGCGGGTATCTTCCGGCAATACATCGATCCATAGGGGCTTTTGCTCGTTCTGCCAAAAAACTTCATCTGCAATTCCTGTCTTAAATTCGAAATCTTTATGCCAGCAACGGCGCAGCTTCAAGTTAGAATGCGCTGTGTAGGTAGAAATTCCGCTTTTAGCCAAAAAAGAATCGGTAGCTCCATAGCTAACTCCATTGTAAACAATGGCTCCACTCACATTATTTGAATTTTTATAATCTACATAGTACCAGTAATCTGCCTGAAGGCTGCCACTGGTAATCTCCGCTTCGGGTATTTTGTTTACAATGCGCAACTGGATAGAGTTATAATTCAGCACATCGTTTATCTTATATACAACAGGTTCACCTGTATTTGCAGAGAATGACGTAAAGTTTGCCACCCCTTTAAGAATATTATTCCGCGTTGATAAAGCAGATGAATAGATGACATTGTTATATTTGACCGATGCTTCGTTTACATTTTTTGAACGGACATAATAGAATTCATTTGGCTCTATCACAGCCACTTCCTGTCCCGCATCACATAACAAGCCCGGTATACTGTCTATCAATACCCCGTACTGATAAGGCAGATCGTTAGGAATATCAATACTTGTCAGTTTCATATTACCACCAAGCCAGATTATTTTAGAATCGGTATATAAATTATACTTTTGGGTTATATCTATACCTGAGTTAATAGAAAGAGAATCAGATGCAAAATCCAAACCTAGGCTATCGGAGTTATTGGGTGCGAAACTGGCCGGCACATTTTTCTCTGTGGTAATGGCAATTTTATCGCCACGTGATGTCGAATAACCGAACAACTTAAAGCGTGGAATTTCGAAGAGGTTAATTTCCGAGCCCTTCCATGTAAGCCCCTCAAATATTTGATTTTTTGTAAATATCCAACGTCCCAAAGTCAATG
This sequence comes from uncultured Dysgonomonas sp., assembly GCF_900079725.1. NCBI lineage: Bacteria > Pseudomonadati > Bacteroidota > Bacteroidia > Bacteroidales > Dysgonomonadaceae > Dysgonomonas > uncultured Dysgonomonas sp. The sequence goes on along the minus strand of NZ_LT599032.1, from coordinate 5,020,725 downwards.
TCATGTCATAATCCGTAATATCGGGAGGCATCGTTAGTCCGGCTGCAGTAGAACGAGCAACAAAATCATCTCGAAGTTCTTCGGCTGATGTGCCTGTAAGAGGGGTATAGTCCGTTTCAGTGCCAATTCGGAAATTACAATTGTCGAAAGCATAATAATTAGACTTGTATGTATCCAGTGATGCCTGGTTGACAATCAAATTACATTTTTCGAAGGTATGCAGGCTACCGGCTATTGAACCGATTGTAGAATTGATACCTATAAATGCATTATTATTACTATAATTAACACTTGTACTGTTTGTACCCAATGTGGCCGTAGGAATGGCTCTATTCTTACACCTATTTATAGAAACAGGAAACCCTGCATATCCACTTTGTACAAATCTAAAGTCGGTACTTATCTCACATTGGTATAAATATGTGTTCACCCTATAGGCATTGTTAGGTGCTGTTGCAGATATCAAACTGCTCCCAAATGTAATATCCCTAAAGAATAAAACATCAGTACGGGTTGTGCCGCTTGGTATATATATGGCAGGACTCCATATGGTTTTTCCGATACCATGTCCATTAATACACTTTGTAAAAGTATGTGTCATCGAGGAACTGGAAACACCATGATTTCCAGAGCTTAATATAAGAGCCTGGTTTCCGGATGCAGTTAAACCGACTAATGATGCATTACTTCTATATGGAGACAACCTGGTTCCTTTTCCACCTGTAATAGTAGGAGAATAAAAAGTAGTATTATAATATCTCTCAATATCTTCTCCATTTTGATTATAGTATTTATCCTTAAAATTATACTGTAACATCTTCATCATGTTTTAAAGTGATTATTATGCTGCCATTGTCATATACTTCTACATAGCAGTTATCGAACTCTACATTATCGGACGGTATTGTACTGATTACGTTACCATCTTCATCCTTAATATCCGTTATCCGCCCATTCTCATATAACTTCCTGAATTCCTTTGGCTGCTTATCAAAAAACACATTGTCGTCTATCTCCAATGTCACTTCATCTTTTTTCACTTCATATATCATAGTAATTCTGCTTTAGCGTAAATAAATAAGTAAGCTGTGGGATCTGATGTCAAAGGTTCAATAGTAAATTTCACCTTCGAGCGTTTCTCTATCTTCTTGTCCAGTTGTATATTATTCAGATTAGTAAATGTTTCATCACCAATGGTCAGCGAAGCTACATTGTCGGTTTCCACCTTGTAAATCGTCATTTCTTCGCCTATAAACATCTCTACCTCTTTAGTCTCCATAGTCAGGGAAATACGTCGTTCGAGTTGTAGCTTTTCCAGCTTATCGAAGAGGCATCTGCCCGATTTCATCTCTCCGTTTTCTTCTATCGATCCGAATATATAAAACCCTCTAGGTTCTGTTATTATGTCCAATTCTGAGAGTCCTACAGGGTCTAATTTTCTTGTTTCATTAGCCATTTTATTTTGTTTAATTGGTTATACTTCTATTTGATTTTCCCGGTCAGTATTGCATTCTTTTTATCTTCTGTCATCACTATATGGCGGTCTTCGGTACCCAGCACAGGAATTGTATTGAAACGGGACGCATCGATTTCGAACAACGGGTAAACCGAATTCTTGCGTATCGATATCTGATAGCCCGATGCTTCGCCTGTCTGTCCTGTTATCTGGGAGAATGAAAGAGATGCCCCTCCGTCGCTGCCAAAGCTGTACATCAGGCCCTGCGATGTGCGGAAAGCCACCAGGTATTTGTTGACAGCCGCTAACAGCAGATTCGATAATTTTTCTCCTTTCAGCGTATGTACGAATGTTGCCAGTTCTTGTTTGTATATACCATTTTCCTGCGTTTCGGTAAAAGTGCTTTCATTTACTGCTCCTATTTCCAGAAAAGAGGTATCGGATATTATCCGGTTTACATAGCACTTATCGAACAACCCTTGATCGGCGAACTGATATGTCCCAAAATCGCGGATGTCGAGCAGATAGAGATTGGTAATGCCCCCGGGATTGTAATCGCAGGTATGTTTTATATTCTGTAATAATCTGCAAGTCATTATTTTAATGAATTAATTGTTTAATATGCCAATGTGCCAATAAATAAAATAGCCCAAGGCTTTGCCAATGGGCTATTCATAGGTGAACCATCAGCCTGTTTCATTAAGTCAATTGGCACATCGGCACATCAGGTGATTGGCACATTGTCAGGCTTTACGGTGTTACCACAGTCTTGTCCACAATGGCAGAGATCACACTTTCGTCTTTCAGCAAGCGTCCCATTTCTATTTCCGTTCCGGCCATAGTCACAGTCCAGCCATAAGCATCGGCATCCGCCGCACCCGAAGCGTAATTAAAGGCAGTGGCACTCAATCCGTTGTAGCGGCCGAGCATTATCGCCCGATTCGACCGGTCTACAATCACCGCCGTAAACTTACCAAGGCTCAATGCTTTCTCCTGATTCAACAATTCGTAATCATAATTGCTGATGGTGAAGTTTACAGTATGGGTACGGTACTTGCCACCATTGCCATTCACTGCAAGTTCGTCGGAGAATGAAGCCGTGTTATCAGCAAAGTCGATTTTAAACGCTTTGGCACTATCGGCAAGGGTAATAGTATCGATTCCGCCATCGGCACCGAAAGTGTAATCGTTCTCTGCATCGTAATTGAATAGATATACTGCTTTTATACCGGCTACAGAATAGTGACAATTGTCTTTTGTTATGTTTGCAGTTAATTTACATCCTGACATAATATATTCTTTTTTAATGAGTTGATATTAATTTGAAAATTAGAATATTAGCAAATTCGAAAATGTAAAAGCATAGAACATTGAAAATAAATTATTTGCTAATTCCCGAATCTGCTAATTTGTTAATTAGTTATTGGGGCTATAAAATACCACTTCGTCTTCGAACGGAATAGCGAATCCAAGGCGCAGGCGGCCATCTATGAAGATGATATTATCGTGTGGAGCAGCCTTTTGTCCAAGACGGATTTCTTCCAGGTCGCGCACCAGGTCTGTCCCTATAAGGAAGTTGCGGGCATCAGCCGCTACCATATCGTTGTCGCCGAGTCCTTTTACGGGAACAAGCTCCACTCCCATATAGCGCACCACATCGCCCTCTACCGTAAAGTTGGGGCTGACTACTACATTGTTTCCGTAGATGCCTCCAAGAGCCATTTTCACTTTCAGGAACGTAGGATAAGAAACATAAATATTCAATGTACCTTCCTGTAATCCGCCTGCTACAACATCGTCCGGAATGTTTGTGAATACTTTTTCTATTTCTTCCAGCACATTGGCTTTGGTTAGAGCTATACCTGTTATTTTAACGGCGTCCGAACTGCCTGTTAAGACTTTAACTACTCCATCGAAATCGTTAGCATCTGCAGAACTGTCTCCTTTGAAAATTTTAGTTTCTATCTCGCTGCTCAATTCGGAAGCAAGGATAGCCATTGTTGCGTCTTCGAGCGTATCCGGCAATTCCCTGTTCTTTGCTCCGGGGCTGAGCATCCATACGGTGCGTTTGCGTTCAAGGTCGTCGAGACATTGCTCCAGATTGATTTTATATGTTTTTACTTTCAACTCCTTGTCGCTCAGTTTCGACATCTGCTGCGGATTCCACGAACAGTCGCGGGCATCTGCCTGCAGGATGCTGCCGTTGATGTCAATCAGGTTGATCAGGGTCGATTCTTTTACTCCTACAACGGGAGTTATTTTACCTTTTTCGATAAGTTTCCCACCAAAGATTGCTTTTGTAAACCAGTCCATATTGGTTGACGGCTGATAATTCAGTGATGAGATGTCATACATGTTTGCCATATTTTCAATTTGTTAATGTGAATATTAGCATATTAGGAAATGTGTTTTCGCCATTTCCGTATCTGCTAATTTTCGAATTTGCTAATTAATTACTTCTTTCTGTTTATTGTCTGATTCAAAGCTGCTGCCATGCGTTCGGCCGTAGTCATATCCCCGGCATTTTTAGTGGTGTGCGACAGTTGAACGGCAGGATGTGCCGATGGAGTTTTTTTGCGCATTTCTTCTACCTGTCCTTTTGTAGATTCGAGCATCGACTGTGCGTCTTCCAATGTTTTAGTCAACTGGTCGATAGTTTGTTGCATTTCGGCAATCTTAGCTTTCAGGGCTTCGGCTGTTTTAGGATCGAAATCGGCTAGTTTGTGCCGTGCCTTACTGCTTTTCAATGTTTGCGGAGCTTTCGTTTCTTCAGGTTTGGTTTTGTCTTCCGAGGCTTCGCGCGTTTCTGTGAATTGTCCCTGCTCGTCTATTACCAGCAAATTTCCATTTGCAAGCTGATGTTCTCCCGCCGGCATCTGTTCTCCGTCGAGCGTAGCAAATCCGTCTTCGTCCACATAGGCTTCCTTGCCGTCGGCCAGCACAAAGACTACATAAGGCGTACCGCTAGCCGTCACATCGGCCTTTTCTACGGCTTCGATGTCGAGCAACATGCGGGCAATGCGGCCGAGCAATGTTTGTTTCGGTTTCTTTTTGTTCATGTTTACATTCATTTGATTTTTGATTTTGGAAATATCCGGTTGTTGATTGAAGAATCCTTCCAAAGAGAAGCCTTTGACATGGCCGGTCATCACCTCTGTGTTCCAATATTTTTCATTCTCGACCTTGTAGCTGCACATCAAGGTCCCTTTGGGAAGGTCTTCAAATCCTAATGCTTTCGATTTGTCTGTCCGCGGGTCTGCGACTATCCACAGTTCGGTAAGGTAGTTGCCCGAGAGCGGAGTCTGATGCTGATGTGTGGTATTGTGAAGCGCCACACCGGTACGCATCATTTTCTGTGCTATTTTTTCTATTTGTTCGGCCGAAAACCTGATGTAATAGTCGCCCAGTTCTTCGCTGCGACGGTAGATGAGCTGTTCGGGTTTCAGTACTACACCTGTGAGTATGCGTTTTTTTGTATCGCGATTGAGAAGAATGTGTTCGCTGTTTTTTCTCAATGCCACGAAATCGACCTCATTGGCCGGACAATCGACAAAGGATATGGCACAAATGCCTGTTGCGTCGTCTTCGTTATCGTCGATAATGCAGTTGTAGATAGGTAAATTCATAGATTATCTGCTTTTTAGAGTATAGATAATCGAGTTTGAAAAAAATGCAGATTTGGAAAAAAACATTATTGATACATCATTAATAAACATATTATCAATATCTTTACATACAGAGTATTATTATGCCTAATAAACAACTATCACCATGACAAAAAAAGATTTTTTTCGTTTAGTTATCAAACTGTTCGGTTTGTATCTGATTACCCTCGCGCCTTATACTTTCTCTACTGTGATTGTAACACTCTCCTATGGCGCAGATCTGCTTACTATTGGAGCTTCGGCATTGATGATCGCAGCATATCTTGGTTTTGCTGTACTGCTCATAGCCTATGCAGATGTAGTGATCCGTTTCTTAAGACTGGAAAAAGGATTTGATGACGACAGGATAGATATTTCGGATATCAATATGCAGAAGCTGGTGTCGCTGGCCGTTATCATTGTGGGCGGAATATTGGTTGTGTATAATTTTTCGCTTGTATTGATTGCTCTACTTCATATATTAATGGCTCTTGTATCTAATAATAAGGATGATATTCTCTCTTTCAATACTTATAATATAAACTATACCGACCTGATAGACTTCATCATAGGACTATTACTTATAACGAATTATAAGCGGATAGCCCGGTTTGTGGCAAAGAAAGGAGAACAGTAATAATGCAAAAAGACTCCGAAGCATCTACTTCGGAGTCTTTCAAATTCTACTGTTTAAAGCCTATACCTAAACAGTAAACGGGCATTTATATACCAAACAATCTGCTCATTCTTAATATCCCGGATTTTGTTCCAGTAAGTTATTAGCCCCTATCAGACTGTAATGTATAGGGAAGCGGTTCAGATTTGGATTATTGGTCGCTTTGTGATCCCACCAGTCTTCTGTCACATAAGCATCCCAACGTACCAGATCGGTGCGGCGGCGGCCTTCGGCTAAAAATTCCCGTAACCATTCGTCCAGCATACGGTATTTGTCCAGGTTCGAAGCCGTAACAGGATCAGGGTCGTTTCCGTTTGCGAAATAACGTTTGCGCACGGTGTTAATCAATTGAGCCGCTTCGCCTTTTTCTCCTGCGCGCATTTTGCATTCGGCCAGTGTGTAGTAAATTTCAGCTAAACGAATGATAGGAATATCGGGATCGAACTTACGGTTCTTTTCGCTCTGGTTTGGACGAGGGCTACGCTTGGTTACACGCACGCACGACGATTCCTCGGCCGTAGCGATTGTAGACTTTAGAGATGCCACCGTAGGATATTCGGCCGAACCTACTTTTGCAAAGTAAGCTACCTGATCAACTATTGTGATTATCTGTCCGTTATACTCACGGCTACCTGTACAAACCCAGTCGGGATTAGTAGGGTTGATCAGTTTTCCTACGATAAACATTCCACGATACTTGCCATTGTTCTCATATACATATGGTTGTTTGCGTATATCGTTATCGTGGAACTTGGAATAAGCTCCACCCAGTTTGTAGGGATATTTATTGCCCAGAGGGTCGAGGCTCGGAATCAGCCCGATACCATTGTTGGAACCCGAACCTTCCAATCCTCCCAGATAGTTCCTGTAGTTGTAAGGAACCATACGGTCCCAGTACATACCATCCGTTTCCAGCTTGGCATTCTGGCTAGGTACCGACCATATTATTTCGGTACTTGTTTCATTATCGAAGCCGAAAATATTTGTCCAATCCGCATCCAGTTCATATTTGCCGTATACACCATTGATAATATCCTGACATATCTGTCCGGCCTCTGCATACATTTCCGTACCGATATACGATTTGGCATTGAAGTAGAGGCGTGCCAGAAGAGCGGCTCCTGCAGCCCTGTTGATACTGCCATTTTCCAGTCCTCCCAGTTCTTCTTTTAATGGAAGGTTAGGGATGGCTTCTTTGAGCAGGTTTTCGATAAAATCGAAAGTTTCCTTATCGGTCGAACGCCCCTTCACCTCACTCTGGGTTGTAGTATATAGAGCTACTCCTCCGAAAAAGTCGAGCCCGTCAAGGTACAAAGATGCTACCAGTGCTTTTTGCTGATTCAGCATCGATTCGCGCGTTCCCTGTGGAAAACCCAGTGCATCGAAGTCTACTTTTTCAAGATCTTCCAGTGCATCCCATGCAAGCGCTACTCCCATGGCAAAATTTGTCCATCCTGTTTCGACGAAAATCATATCTTCGGTATATTCATGGTGATGGAATTTCTGATAATTGGCACCGTCGAACCAGTCGCTACCTCTGGTAGGCTGACAAAATTCGTCCGTACCAAGTTCCTGCAACAGCCAGCGGGGAGAATCCTGTCCTACATACCAGCGCCAGTGAGTGAAAGGGCGGTTGAAACGTTCCCATACTGCCTCCTGCGAGGTATAGAACGTTTCGGGTACTACTTGTGTATAGAAAGTCGGATCTACATCGCAAGATGTAGCTGTGAGCAGACAAAGGGCTCCCGACAATATAAATTTAGTTATCTTATTTTTTTTCATTCTTGCCTATGTATTTAAGAAGAAAGTTTTTAATGATATATTATTTCAGACTAACAGCCTGTTATATTTGATTATAACAGAACCTTAAATGGGTCTGCGGTCTTAGAAATTCACTTGAAGGCCAAAAGTATATGTACGTGTCATCGGATAGAAACTGCCATCCCAGAACTTCTCCGTACCTCCATCCCAATTGGTGATGTTAACTTCGGGGTTCATACCGCTATACCCTGTGATGGTGGCAACATTACCCACAGTTCCGTAAACACGTATGCGGTCAACGAATTTGGTATATTTTTTCATTGGCAGGGTATATCCTAATGTAATGGCGTCTATTTTCAGGAATGTACCGTCTTCGAGATAGTAGTCACAAATCTGTTTTTCTCCCTTGATGTGGGCAAACTTCCCATAGGCATCTTTGAGCACGTTGGTATTTCCCCGTCCCTGAATGCCGAAATACATATTTAGGGTGTTATACACATCGAAGTCTATCCAGCTGCGCAGGCTGATACCCAGATCCAGGTTTTTATATGTGAGCGTATTACGCCAGCCAACGATCAGTGTGGGCAGGTAATTACCCATATACTGTTTATCATTTTCGGTCTTTTGGGCAGCGGGTATCACTTCTCCGTTTTTATTGTAAAGAAGGAAGTTTCCATCGTCGTCGAACCCTGCAAATTTCCAGATATAGAACGAACCTATCTTCGAACCTTCCTCTATACGTGCTGCATCGCCCGGTGTACCCGGAGCAACGAATCCATTACCGTTGTAGTAGGTATTGTTACCCCACAAGCTGAGTATCTTACCCGAGTTGTGGCTGAGATTCATATTGGTAGTCCAGGTGAAGTCTTTAGTGCGAATAATATCTCCGCCGAATTCGAATTCCCAGCCTTTACTTTCCATACTACCTATGTTCTGCCATTGAGAACCCTGAGTATAAGGTGGCTGAGGTACTTTCACGTTGTAAATCAGATTGTCTATCTTACGGCGGTAATAATCGAACTTACCATAAAAACGGTCGCCGAATAATGAATAATCGACACCAAGATTCCATTCTTTGTTCTCTTCCCATCCCAGTTTGGAATTTACGTTCTGTGACTTACCGAATGAATATGCCCATGTTCCATCAGGTAGCATCCAATAAGCATCTGAACTTAACATATCGGCCATATATGAAGAGCTGAAATCGTTGTTACCCGTTACTCCATAACCGAAACGCACTTTGAGGTCTTTGAGCCATGTAAGGTTTTTCATAAAACTTTCAGCGGAAATACGCCATCCTGCCGATACCGACCAGAAATCTGCCCAGCGATTGTCGGCGGCAAACTTTGAAGAACCTTCGTGACGAAGAGATGCCTGCAACAAGTATTTGTCCTGAAAAGAATAATTGGCACGTCCGAACACCGAGAACAGACGTTCTGTGATATTTTTACTTGAGGCCAGATTTGCTTTCCCGTCGCTGCGATAAGAACCCACTCCGATATTCCAGAACTTGAGGCCGTCCACATCGAAGTCGAAGTTTTCCATGCTGAATCCTTCTCCGTTTTTTTCAAAGTATGAATAACCGGCAGTAGCATTTAACACATGTCCGCCATTAAATTCTTTGATATAATTTGCATATCCTTCGGATGTCAGGTTTTCAGTTTTACTGAAATTGAGATATGCAGCCCCCCTGCGCGATTCTTCCAGTTCGGAGCGATGGTAACGCGACCTGTAGAAGTGATATTCCCACTGGCGGTTTTCGTAACCTATTGTCTGCGAATAAGACAAGCCCGGAACAGGCTTTATGTTCAGTTTGAAGGTGACTTCCGGTTTGAACCATTTGTCCAACCCTTCGTAAGTACTCAGTCTGGCATCGGCTACTACGTTGTAGTCCAGCGACTCGTTGAGCCATACGTTGTATCCGGTTTCACTTTCGGGATCGTATGGCGAACGTGTAGGATTGTTTCGCATAGCTTGCTGGAAAGCCGGAATATTATTGTTTCTCCATGCCTGACGGTAATCTACATTCGGACGTATTTCGAGCCAGTCGTCAAACAGTTTGAAATTGGCATTAAAACGTCCTCCATAGTCTTCGCGTTCGTCGCTCAAAGATATCCCCTGATTTTTCTCATAGAAGAACGATGTATATACCTGAGCCTTTTCTGTTCCCATATCTATAGCTACATGATGCTTGTGGGAGAAGTTATCATCGTTTATCATTTCATTCCACCAGTTTGTATCCGAACCGTAATCCGTACCTATACCATGTTCGGCGTACTCGCGTCCGGTAAGCATCTGAGGAGCCCCGTAAGCCTGTTTCTTAGTAAGTTCGTTGCTATAGGTCAGTTTTACTTTGCCGTTGGTATTCGACCCGCTTTTAGTTGTGATCAATATTACCCCCGAAGTGGCGCGTGTACCATAGATAGCTCCGGCAGAGGCATCTTTAAGTACATCTATCGACTTGATGTCGTCTTGTGTAAGAGAACGTATATCCCCGCCCGGGAATCCGTCGATTACGATCAGTGGCGATTTACCTGCATTGATAGATGTAAGTCCGCGCAACTGGAATGTTGTACCGGCATTAGCGCTCCCTATATTATTCATAATCAACCCACTGATTCTACCTTGCAATGAAGCGGAGATATCAGACCCGCCTACTCCTACCATCAGGTCTTTTCCCGAAATGGAGGTGACAGCACTGGTTACTTGTTTTTTCTCCAGTGTACCGTATCCAATCACAACAACTTCTTCGAGTGCCTTTGCATCTTCCTGTAAATTTACAGTTATAGCATTCTGATTACCTACGGGAACTTCTTTTGGTATAAAACCTACGAAAGAGATTACCAATACGGCATTTTCGGGAACATTGTGCAGTATAACTTTACCTTCTGCATCTGCAATATTTCCGTTGGTAGTACCTTTTACCACTACATTAGCTCCAACGAGAGGGCCTTCTGCGTCAGTTACGGTAATAGTGATAGTCTGTCCCTTCTGCAAAGGGGCGATTTCATGAGAGACAGTCTTTTTCTCAGTATTTTCGTCAATAGCCTGCACATCCGGTGCATAAAACAGGAATAATCCTATAGTGGCAACTGCTAAAGAAGAAAACGACCTACATAATAATCCTGAATTCGGGGCATTAATTTGTCGACGTGTTTTCATTAATTTCCAATAAGATTTGTTAATAATAAAGCATTAAATCGTTAAATAGTGAGTGAGCATGCAATGTGGATTTGGGCATTATCCTTGCATACGTAGGGTGTAATCCATGGTTTCATGTTTTCATACTTTCCTCCTTTTTATAAATCTGTTAAACATTAAGGTATAATGTGTTAAATCTGATTTTCAGCAAAATAAGGTTTAACATAAACTATCATATATGATTGTTATGATACAAACATAATCAATTTTCTTTAATGAACAATCATTAATGATAGAAATTCATGGATAAAGAAACTTTAGTAAAAAAAGTAGGATTAAAGATTAGAGAAATAAGAGAAAGTAGAGATTTGAGCATGATGGACTTATCGGATAAGCTTGATATAGAATACAATAACCTGATTAGAATAGAAAAAGGACGTACTAACCCAACACTTGGAACATTATACAAAATTTGTCAGGCACTCGACGTAAAGCTAATCGATATTGTAGATATAGAATGACTCACAAACCCAACAAAACCGGCATAAAAAGCTGAAATGATAAATAAAAATCATTAATTTTTTTACAGTCGTTATTAATACTTATTGACATTTTTATTTTTGTCCTTATTTTCCGGGACAGGGAAGCTCTTATTTAGTAGCAGCGGAAAGAATTGCAAAAGATAAAAATGATAAAGTATGAGATTATACCCCACTCAGTTCTTTGCTGCAGTGACAGCTATTTATGTTTTTATATATTTCACCTACTCATTCATGTAAGATCTAATCCATCCTTATACACTTCATATTTTATACCACCATATCACACTCATTTTCTTCCCATTAATAAAAATGTGATTCTTTTGCTTCTTTTTTATTACTTATTTATGGAATTCCTGCAAAAAAACACTCTATATAACATCAAACAAATATAAATTAATATATTTGTAGTAAAGGGGGATGTGCGTCGGACGTTTTTGACAGCGCATTTATATGAATCTACATAATACCGAAAAACATGGTGAAGTATGCTAAATATACCATATTCTCCTTGATTATCCTATCCACAACGACAGGATTGGTATCGTTTGTATACGAAAATGCCGCAGTAAAGGAAACCCGCCGATTCAATGCAGACAAATTTAGAGAAACCGGATATAATGAAGACGAACTCAGCCTGTTCTGCGATGTGGCATTCATGTTCGAAAACTCCCGGGTGCGCAAATGGGACAGGGATATAAAGGTGGAGATAAAGAATATCGGCGAACTTAGCCAACAATCGATAGACGAGGTGGATTCTGTCATTGCCATCCTTGCACCACTGATTGCCCCGGTAAAGATGGAACGTGTAAACAATGGCGGTAACCTGCATGTATACAGGCGTGTGCCCGAAGTGGTATCAAATAAGTTGCCACAATCTATCTGCCTGAACGGTATGTCGAAGGTAAACCGCAAATCGTCTTACTCGTGGAGTATCAATTTTGCTATGATCTATGATGGCTGCCATGCTAGTTCACAAACACTTATGCATGAATTTCAGCATGCGCTGGGACTGGATCATCCTATCAAATTATATCCTTACTATGTAACCATAGGCAGATCTGTGATCCCGCAATTCTTCCGTTCACAGGACGAAATACAAAATATGATGAAGGAACCTTTCTATATATCGAAAGAAGAAAAGATGGTGATAAAAATGCTGTATTCGTCCGAAATAAGATCGGGACTTCATGTGGAAACTTTCGCACAAAAGATGGGATTTACAGATGCAGAGCGTAAACTGATGATTCCGGATGTAAACAAGCGCCCTCGCATTATCATCTATCCTGAGGAAGAAAAGAAACAAGTTGGATTTAAGGATTAAAAAATCAATAAATTACACTCACACTAAATGCGCTCGAAGATTGTCAGATATATCATTCTCATCTCGCTCCTTTTGCTTACGGCATGGGGCACGGCAGCGCATTTCTACAGAAAGTCGGAAGACCAGAAGATACAGGATTTTGATGCGGACAAATTCAGGGAAATTGGTTTTACGGATGAAGAATTCGATTTGTTTTGCGACATTGCCTTCAACCGTGACGGGGAGCGTATCCGCAAATGGAATACAGATATACGGGTGGAAATAGAAGACACCGGAAAACTGGATAAAAACGTTATAGCCGAAGTAGATTCCGTTATAACCCTACTCCGCCCGCTGGTAGTTCCATTAAGGATAGAGCGTGTACCGGATAACGGGAATGTGATCGTATATAAGAATGTGAAGTCCGCTCCGGCAAACAAACCCAGGCAGAAACCGGTATTTGTCAACGGCATAGCCCGCATAAACGAGGCTACAGACCATGCATGGGGAATAAATTTTGCCCATATATACGACGGGCGCGAATCGGGGACACAAACCCTGATGCATGAATTTGAACATATGCTGGGACTTGAACACCCGATGATGCTTTATGAATATTACCTCACTATAGGCCGTTCGGCCATCCCGCAGCATTACAGCGCATACGGCGGCTGGCTGCGTTTTCAGGGAGTACCATATTATATTTCGGAACAGGAAAAGACCGTGATAAGGATGCTGTATTCGCCGGAAATAAAAGCGGGATTAAAAAAGGGTGATTTTTTGAAGAGGATGGAGAATAATATCAAGATTACCATCAGATAACTGTTAAAATAATTATACATTTGTGTAAAATTATCTTAACCTAAAAAAGAATAAATGCCATGAGAAAAATTCTCCCACTGTTACTAATACTAATCTTTGTATTAGGATGCTCGTCTGATGATGAAAAAAAGGAAATAACACTCGGTTTATCTGTAGATATCCTCTCTTTTTCGGCAAATGAAGACGAAAAATCATTCGCCATTAGTTCTAACGATTCTTGGGTTATTTCGAATATACCCGATTGGTGTACATTTTCTACACAACAAGGTCAAAGCAGTGCGAAGATTACAGTCAAAGTAAGTGCCAATCCAAACGAATCGGAAAGAAAAGCTGTAGTAACTATAAAAGCGGGTGATAAAGTAAAAGAGATAACACTAAAACAAAATCCTAAAAATGTTTCGTTAACTCTCTCCGTCGGCGAAATCAGCTTTGTGGCAGATGGAGAAGAGAAGACGTTCGATATACAATCAAATGAATTGTGGACTATATCCGAAATTCCTGTTTGGTGTACATTGGATGCAACAGAAGGATCGGACAATAAAACTATAAAGATAACAGCAAATCCCAATTTGGACGAAACAGTAAAGGAGGCTGTTATAACAGTAAAAGCCGGAAGTAAAAGCCAGCAATTAAAACTCAAACAAGAAGGCATGGTCTATGCATTGATAGTATCTAGTCCTGTACTGGAATTTTACAGCAAAGATGGCTCTAAAATGATAAATATAGAATCAAATACATCGTGGGAAGTAGTATCCGGAGCAAGCTGGTGTATAGTAAACAAACAGGAAGGGACTCTCGATGAACCATTGGTAATCTATCCGTTAGACAATGAATCTCAATCGAATAGAAGTACCGAAGTTACCATCTCGGCTGGTAGTGTTTCAATAAAAATACTGATAAAGCAATCGAAAAAAATACCTGTAACGAACGAGTCTTATCAATTTAACCTGCTAGATAATGGTTTTCGTACAGGAGACGAACTCATTAAAAAGCAAGTGGAATATGTAAATCCGGGTCCCGCCGGAGAAAACGTAGTGTGGGACTTTAGCAAACTAAACATTATAAATGATAATTATACTGTATCATATTCATTACCTCCCATTGAACTACAAAGCAATAGTTATATCTTGGGAAGGACTTACTTCGATATAGCAACCACAGAGCCAAATAGCCTGATCGTATGCACAGAGCATAATACAATGTATTATTTTCAGGTAAAGAACAATCAACTACAGGCTTACGGACACGAAAACCCAGTCGTAGTACTAGATTATAATCCCCGGATGATATCAGCTCAATACCCTACTTATTACAATAATTCATACAAATATAACTATAAATCATCCCATCTATACTCAGGTACAGTATGGGGATATAACCAAGGTTATATGGAGATGAAGGCTGATGGCTATGGTTCGGTAAAATTTCCCGATGGGATTGTAAATAATGTTATAAGAACCAAGAACAGCCAATTGATAAGTGATGGTATATCGCCAAGTATTGATTCAGACAAGGTAATGACAATATATCGCTGGTATGCTAAGGGATATCGCTATCCGATTTTTGAGGTATATGAAAATGTAAATTTGATAGACAATTCCGTTATATTTAGTACTGCTTTTTACTATCCACCTAAAGATCATACATATATGAATACAAATAAGAAAAGCACCTCAATTCCATTAATTGACTATAAAGAGATCAATAAAAAATATGAAAAATTGAAATTTAAACATTAATCATTATAAACGAGGAAGAATGTTTTGAGTTTACTGTCTCTGAACATCCTTCCTTTCCTAAATTTTCGACCAGACACAATTACACTGATATATTCCCACAAAAAATAGTGCCGCTATGGAAATCCCACGCCGGCACTATACACTTAACAAATAATAAATTAATGATTTGTTCCTTCAAATAAGTCGTGATTTTCCTTGTTTTGGGAACCCTTAGCCTTGAAGTTATTGAATGTATAACTCAGGCTTAACGTAATTAACGGATAATTGGGTCTTATATGCGTCACCGATTTCAGGTTTGCTGTATTTATATTACTAACATAGCGTGCCGAGTTGAACACATCGCGGAAAGACAGGGTGGCATTGAGTTTCCTGCTGAGCAACTGCTGGCGCACCGCCAGATTCACATACCAGAAAGCATCTGTCTTACCCTGTGTAGTTACAGACGGGCCTACAAAGTTTCCATCGAGTTGTACACGGGTGGTTTTTCCGGCATCGTATGAGTTATTGAGTGTTATCTCGTAATTATTACTGGTTTCGTCACCACTTTCGGTCTTATATTCATTCTCTATCTTGTAATGATAGTAGCTGCCGTTCAGGTTGATATTCCACTTGCGTGTAGCCTGTATCTGCGCGCTGATCTCAAGGCCTGTCGAATAATCGTGCCCTACGTTTGCCATCGAATCCAGTGTCACACCGGCTTCATACGGTACACGCAAGCGTTCTATCTTATCCTTGCGGCTGCGATGAAATACTGATGCCGAAAGCGCGTGTTCACCAATATTCTTCTTATAGTTCAGTTCGTATGAATTGATGTATTCGTTGCGGATATCGGGATTGCCTATTTCGGCAGAATAATAGTCGCGATATGTAATGTACGGCTCCATGAAAAACAATTCGGGGCGGGTGATGCGCCGCGAATAAGAAGCCAGTATCTTATCTCCTCCCGGCAGGTTGTAACCGAGGTGTGCCGACGGGAAAAATTCGAATTTGTCATATGTACGGTTTGCCCATTCCTTCGAACTGCGAAGCACACGGTGGGTATGCTCGCCGCGAAGCCCCAGCTGAAAATCGAAATTGCGGTAACTGTCGGCTACTATGGCATAGATGGAATGTATACCGTATTTGAAATAGAATGTATTGTAAATATCATCGCGCCAGTAAAATTCCTTTTTTTCGGGATTCCAGAATTGCATGCTGTAATCACCGTCTTCGAGATAGGAGAAATATTGGTAACCGCCTTCGATACGCCCCGTTTCGCGGTATGGGAATATATAATCGAGGTTTCCCCGCATTGTCCATCGATGTTCGTCTTCCCATGCTCTGTGCCCCTGTTGGCGTTCACCCTGGTAGTTGAACAGGTCGCTCTGAAAATATTCCATGGCATCGCCACCGTATTTGAGGTAGTAACTCCCCGTGAGGTCGTGCCCCTTATCATTAAATTTGTGGGCAAAACCGATGGTCCCCTGATAATAAGTTTCGTGCAGATCATAGTCGTCATGGCTGATATAGTCACCGCTACCTACAGGCACACCGGCTTTAGACTGCTCTTCTTTATAATCGAGGTCACCCTTGCGTGTACGTCCGCCGTAACCACCCTGCACATCGACATTGAATGTAGTTTTCGGTAATGTGTACATCCATCCTGCCTTCAGCGAATAATCGAAATTATTGCTTTTGCGTGGCCCGTCCGAATCGGATATGGTGGTCACATCGGATACAATGGTTGTTTTCTCCTGCCGAAACTTACTTTTACGCAATCTGTCATTCCATCCGCCGCCCACATACCAGCGTGAAGCCTTTTCCTGCTGTGTGAGAAGAAAATCCACCCCACGTGAAAGCATGGTGCTTCCCGTGAGATTGACCATACCGCTCAAGCCTTGCTGCGAATGCTTTTTGGTGATGATATTGATAATGCCTACATCGCCTCCCGTATCGTGCCGGGCCGACGGAGTGGTGATTATCTCTATATTCTCTATATGTCCCGATGGGATTTGTTCCAGTGCCTGCGACCCGCTAAAGACACTCGGTTTTCCGTCTACATAAACGGCAAAGCCACTGCTGCCCCTAAATGTTACTTCACCTTCGGCATCGACACGGATGGAAGGTGTGTTCTCCAATATATCGACTGCCGATCCTCCGCTCGCCAGCAGATTGTTAGATGCATCTATAACTTTTTTGTCCAGTTTGTAAATTACCTGTCTTTTCTGTGCTACGATTTCTACTTCGGCCAAGCCCTGTTCCAATGGTTTCATCTCTATAATACCCAGATTGAATACTGTAGTAGTGGAGTTGAGCACTATATCGGAACGTGTATATACATCGAAGCCCACAGCCCTTACCAATAACGAATATTCTCCGTCCTTGATATCGGAAAGGATGAAACCTCCGTCTGTTTCGGGAAGAGTATGTAATACAGGATTTGTTTTTCCTTTTTCTATAAGGATTATATCGGCATAATCGATCGGTGTACTTTTTCCGGCTTCTACCACTTTCCCCTTTATGCGCGGGACGGAAGCGGATGCAGTGAGGGTAAGACACAATAGTGCATAGAGGAAGAACAGACTCTTCATTATCGTTAATCAGGTATTAAGTTAAATCGCATGCAAATATAATATGAATAACAATAGATTAACTATTTTATTTATATACAAATGTTAAAGAACAGAGATATGTCAGAAATGTATAATGATTTGTCTGTAACAGAACACTTCTTTTTTAATCGTAACCTTTCAACGGAAGGAGGTTATCTTTTTTTGCATCGTCTCAAAAAAAAATGTAAGTTTGCAATCGTATCAATAAAACAAAAATTAACATAAACCGTAAAACTACTTATGAAAAAAAGAATTTTGTACTCCTTACTAGGAGCATTTTTGCTTATCTCTTGTACATCGGGAAACAAACAGTCGGCTGAAGGAGCTGATTCTCAAGAAAAAAAACAGGAAACTATCGCCAAACCAACCCCTCCGAAATCGGAAGGTCCTGTCAGGGTATTATTCGTAGGAAACAGCCATACCGAATATTTTGCAAGTTTTCCGCTTATGCTGGAAGCTCTAGTAAAAGAAAATGGGAAGCAAGCCGAAGTTGTTACTCTTATAGAAATGGGAGTAAGTATCGATAAAAATTTGTCGGCAAACAAGAAAAAAGCAAAAGATTTATTCGCTAAAACAGATAAGGACGGTAATTACCTCGATTACATAATATTGCAGGAATCAACCCCCGTAGCTGTCCAAGATGAAGACAAATATGTAGAAAATGGCAAAACCATCCACACCATGGCTGCCACAAACAGCCCCGATGTAGCTACTTATGTATATGAATTGATGTTCCCTGAAGATTATGATGCCTCAGACTACAAAGAGTATCAGACTATATTAACAGACAATGCGATTAAAGTAACCAAATCGTTACCAAATACGGGTATACTTAGATTTGCTACAGCTCTTGGAGATGCATATCAGGGTAAAGAAGGATATTCAAACAAAAAGGATGGAAAAGATGTGTTGCGCCATACCGACAATTCACGCCATATGCTGAATGATGCAGTATTTATGAACTCTATCATCCTCTATCAAACTCTGTTTGGTGAAACTCCCAAGATTCCGGCACAGCTTCCTCTGGCCACAGGAACGGGCGATAATGACGAAATTTCTCTGATGGATGTAAGCAAGGGTGTAAGTAACCCTGAAGCCTTACAAAAAATAGCTGCTGCATATAAATAAGCATACATTCATATACAAATTAACAAATACCCCCGAAAGAATAATGAACTTTCGAGGGTATTTGTTTTTAAGTTAGTAGTTGAGATGTTCTTTGTATTAAACTACTGATTCACATAATTAATGTTTCATCTTCTTATCTGTCGTTCAAACTTATACTGTTCTTCGTCGGCCCTTACTTTATCTATCCTGTAAAGGAGGAATCCGAAAACTTCGACAACTGCTTTTCCAGTGATCTGGTCAAATAAGTATATCTTATCCTCTGCCAGATCGGCAATCGTTTTATACCATCCCCATTTATTACAAAAGTCTTTGTATCCTTTAGAAACCGGTTTGCCTGAGCCGCCACCATTGAATAATGGTGCAAAATCGCTTCTGATTTTTTCTTTTTGTGCAAAAAAAAAGCTACCAACGGCAAGGCTTTGTCACACGACAGGTTACGGAACATCTCTTTGCGCTGCGTGGCAGTCACGGTATTGTATCTTTCTCCGGCAGGGCGGCACACGATGGCCAGCATTTCCGTTATCTTAGTCGGGCTGTCACTTTCCAGCGTTTGCTCTATGTCTATCCATTCGCCCAGTGTGAGTTCATCCGATGGGGAAATAAAGTAGTCCCGTCCATCGATATTCACGTGTGTATCCGGCTCCATGTCGGCATTGGAAGCGAAGCTGATAGCCTTTGATATGGCATCGTAGAGTTGGACGGGAGAGTTGAGCAGCAGTTCCCTGTCCATCCGGCAGAGGTCGGCTACCATGTGCAGGTATTCCGTCTGATCTTCGAGAATACGTTTAAACCATTTTTCGTAATCGGCAAGGCTAAGGTCGGCCCAAGATTGCGGTACTGAGATTTTTTGGTCGTTGAATTCGATTTGTAACATAATTTTATATTTAATGATTTTAAAGTAATTAGCCAATTCGGAAATTAGCAAATTAGCAGATGATTAAACTCCGCTGATTTTCAATTGAGTATTACGAGTCGCTTGCGCCATTCTTAATTCTTAATTCTTCATTATTAATTATTAATTACCAATCAGTTTCCCGACCACATATCCACCTGTACTGCATCTTCCTGCGCCCGGATTATATCCGTTACGGCCACTCTAGGCTCTATACGGATGCCTTTGATAGCATTTATCAGGGCTTCGTTGTCGCCGGAAGAACCCGACTCTATGCGGATATTCTTAATGGCGTGTACCAGAGCATCATTGTCGGAAGAGAAATTAGGGGCTAAAAACGGCGCGGGCATCATCCCTCCCGCAGCAAATTCCCGTTGAAATGGCAGTTCGAAATTCCGTTGTTTTGCCTGTGCAAAAAAAGCGGCTGTATCCATAGCGGTAAGTTCTTTACGTTGCGAATTTATATAGCGCACTAAACCTAAATTTTTAGACGTAGATTCGCGATTGATAACATATTCGCCACCCTCTACTTCTATATTAGTACCTTCGATGCGCATGCCGCCTTGCGTGTGGCGTTTACCATTTAGGAGTCCGCCGTTTTCCATGTATTTTAGTTGCTCAGTCATTATTTTTACTTGTATTCCTCCCTGCAATCCAACCAATGCTGCCAATGCAACATTTAGAGGCCATGGATATGCTCCCAATGTTTTTGTTACCCCTCCGGCTACATCGCTGATTGCCTGTGCTATTTTCACCACATGTTCGGCTTTATCCTTTATTCTCTGTATTTTAGCCATTTGCTCTTTTTTCTTGGCTAATTTTTCTTCTGCTTTTGCTTTTTCTTCTGTCGCTTTCCTGTCTAATGCTGCTTTTTCGGCTTCTATACGTTGCTTTTCATCCAGTACTTTCTGCTCGCTCTGAAAGATGATATCGTTGGCTTCTTTTATCTCTTTTGCCTTATCTGCTGATGCCTTTGCTTCCTGCTCTTGTAGGGCATTCAATTGCTCCAGCCTATCTTTGGCATCATCTATTTCTTTTTGTTGTTCGGGAGACATTTCATCCCAGCCCGCAACTTCTTTATACTCTCCGCTTTCGGTATCCTTCTCTAATCCGTAATCTTTTTCCAGTTCCGATATCTTACCTTTATATCTGCCTACATTGCTGTCGTTGATCCCTTTTTCTGCTGTCAGCCTGTCCACTTCCAGTTCTTTTTTCTTGTCTTTGGCTTCCTGTTCCAGTTCTTTTATTTGCTTGTCCAGTTCGGCTTTCTTTCTGGTAGTACTTTTGTCTATATATTCTGTTTCTTGTTTATACAGGGCTTCTTGTTTTGTATTTATGTTATCTAAAGGCTTTGTTAAATTATTAATACCATCATACATTACTTTAAATTTAGAATCATCATTCCATTCTGTAAGCTTAGTCATATCCTTAACTGAATCTCCTATTTTTTTAGATTTTTCAGCGGCTTGATTGATAGCGTCATCGCTCATCTTATTCCATTTATCCAGAAATGAAATATTAGATTCTTCAATTTTTACGTTTATTTCCACTACCTTTTTTTGCAGGCTATCCAAAGCAGCTTTCTTTTCTTCCTGAGCTTTCTTAAATTCTTCGCTATCCTTATCGTAGTGCGCACTCATAGCATCGTATTGAATACCTGTCTGCAAAATGGCGGATTCAATTTCCGATTTATAGCCTTTCAAATCCCCAATGAAATTTTCATATGTTTTCAGATTGGCGTCTTTAATCCTCTTACCTTTCTCTATATACTTCACTTCTATATCGGTCAAAGACTTTTCAATAAGTTCTTTATTCTTGTTTGTTTGGTCTGCCAATAGTGTAGTTTGCATCTCTGACGAGTTTGTTATCATTGTCAGATAACTTTCCATAATAACGGGCAGTTCCTTAACTGTAGCCTTTATAGAAGACAGAATACTTTCGTCTGATTTCCTGATACTTTGAACCAGTTGCTGCGCTGCTTCTTTATTCTTGTCAATAGCCTGTTCTGTATGGGCACTAAGTTCTGTGATAGTAGCTCCTATTTTGGCTGCATGCAAAATAGCCTGCTCCAATATCTCTTCTATATTATTTCTTGCCAAAGCTGCTATATCTTCTGCCGAAATTGCTAAGCCTTTTATTTTTATATCTACTTTGTCGAGGCTGTCTCTCAACTTATCCACATTTTCTGTACCATTTACCTTAATTACTAACTCTTTCGTTTTTTTCATAATGTTTTTAGAGTATAGATAAAGTTATTTGAAAATGATAACAAAAAAGCCTGAGAAAAATTCTCAGGCTTACTTATGTGTTAAGAGAATCTGAGTTATTCTGTTTTACCTATGCCTATATAAGTCTGCCTAAAACGAGGAGCTTTTTTATTTGTTATAATATAAGTTGGTACATTTTTATACCCTATTTCACATCTTTCATAGTTATCAACAGAGAAAGGTTTTTGAATCTTACTATTCTCATAAATAAAAAATGTCATTTCCTTTTCATCTTCACTTTCAGCCTTTTCTATTTTCAAAGCTGAGAGATCTAAGTCTGCGGGCTTAGCCTGAGCTTTGGTAACAAAGTCTACATCTTTGATGATAAGCACTCCTAAAAATATGGCTATCACTGTCAGTACAATTTTGGTGTAAAGGTCTGTTTTCATAATCTGAGGTATTTATTTGTTAATATTATCTACAAATGTAGGCGAATATTTTAGATAAAGGTTTAAAAATCACAAGGTGATTACTAATTTCACCTCTCCATCATTTTTATCTCTACCTTATCCAAATTATCAGCCAGTTTTTCTACATTTTCTGTACCATTTACTTTAATTACTAACTCTTTCGTTTTTTTCATAATGCTTTTTAGAGTATAGATAAAGTTATTGGAAAATGATAACAAAAAAGCCTGAGAATTTTTCTCAGGCTTTACAATAACGTAGAAACATAAAATTATTCTATTAACTTAAGTGGTATAGAATAAAAATCCCCATTAGACATGAATAATTCTCTTCTATATCCTTTTTCAAACTTAGTGAGATTATACCCTGTATACTGCATCAAATTCACATCCATAGGTTTACTAAAACTCACAATATTTACATCTATTACTTCTTTTTGTATCGGTAGAGCATGTAGTTGATTGTTTTGGGAAGCGTAAGCCGATGATATTACATCGTTATTTTTAAAGAAATTAGCGACTAAAGCTATTGCTATCACTGTCAGTACAATTTTGGTGTAAAGGTCTGTTTTCATAATTGGAGGTATTTATTTGTTAATATTATCTACAAATGTAGACGAATATTTTGAATGGGGGTAGAAAATCACAAGGGGAGTGTGAATCCCTCATACCTCAGAAAAAAAGCTTACAATAATATAACTATTACTGTAAGCTTTTCAATTAACCCCGGGTTACATAGCTTCATAAATTTGTATTAGGCTGATAAAAATGAAAGATAAATAGATTTTTTTAATAGTGCTATGCTTTCTAGGTTTGGTTATGTCTTCACTTTCTATAGCCAAATGTATAGAAAAAAGAGAGAATAAGAAAATATATTGTGTTAAATAAACACATTGAATTAAATATTTATTGCTTTTGAAACAATATACTTACACAACTATTACCAACATTCTGAAACATGGTAAAGACTTGCAATATTGTTATAATATTGCAAGTCTTCGTCCGCGATAACACCAATCGTGCGTTTCATATAGTAAGTCAAGGTGGGATGTATAAGTGCTTATAAGAATGAAAAAGATAGTTCTGCTGCCGGGTTGGTCATTATGGACTTTCGAATAAACTCATCCCGATGAATAAATACTCATATAATGCGAGAACTCGCTTCCGGCAGATAAAAGGGCTTTTTTCATTCTGCGAAATGAAATCCGACACTTATATTACAAATATAATATTTAATATTATTAAACAGCAATATATTGTGTTAAAAAGACACCATTCAGTAAGATTAAATAAAAATAAAGACTTCAAAAAATAAAAAAGACTTGCAATACATCTATATTATTGCAAGTCTTTTCCGTTTTAAAATTTCGGAATGTGAAGTTTCAAAATTTGGTTAAGGCGATTATATAAGTGTTTAATTAATGAAAAGCACACCGCATAAGGAGTGCATCCATAGAGAAATCTATCGCAAAACGGCTACCGTGATCACACTGTATTACCATCCGGAACAGGCAGCCGTTTTTTTTTAACCAAGTAAGTTTCTTATGTAAAGAACGTTGTATGTATTACAAATATAACCTGAAGTATGTAAAAAATGAAATATATTGTGTTAAAACAACTCATTAAAACAGTTAATTATACTATTGAATATCAGAGTGTTTACTTTTATTATTTTAAGTAAATTTTCATATTTAATAACATTGATGTATAGAAATCTAACTTCCGGTTTCATTCGGATGCGGACAACTTTACTTAAATAATGTTATTATCTATTCATAAATCTACTTCATTCTCGTAATGTTCTTATATTTGAAAAATTGTAATTTAACAGGCGCATATGTGCACAAGTAAGATGAAACCTGACATGTTCCGCAAAATAGAAGCCACACAGATTGCCCGGAACCTGAATTTGCACAGGCATAAAAATAAAAACAGCCGAATTATGAGATAATCGTCCATAAAGATATTTGTTATTTTAATACTTATGTTTTCCCATAGTATTAGAATAAGGTTAGTTGGGAAAAGGTTGTTGTGAAACAATCTTTTCTTTTTTTCATCCATATTCATATATTTTTTTGAATGAGGCATTATCAAATAAAAAAAAGTTTATCTATACAGTAAAAAGCTATGAGAGAACTAATACAATTACCGCTGATAAGTGAAAAACTGTTTAAGATGCATTCACCTGTGACATCCAACACCGACATTACCGAGTTCATACCTTATATCTGTATTGCACAGGAACTTCATATTGCAAGCATACTGGGCGAACCGCTGATGGAAGAATTATGCGAACAGGTATCGGCTAATACACTTACTCCCGAAAACAGTGACCTGATACTGAAAATCGCCCCTGTCCTCTCCTTCTGTGCTGTATATCAGGCTCTGCCTTTTCATTGGGCCACCATCGTAAACAAGGGTATCACAATCCGCGAAAGCGAAAACAGCAAAGGTGTGGATATAAGGGATCTTGCACAATTGCGGCAATGGGTAAAGAATGATGCAGATGTGTTAAAACAACAACTTGTAGATTTCCTTTACAAATGCCGGACCAACTATCCTTTGTGGCAACCCGAGGATAAGTGTAAAAAAGAGATGGAATTCGACAGCGGATTTTATTTTCCGAAACGCTAGTTCGAATTCCTGTTTTCAATACAACCTCTTTAAATCAAAAAAAGGCAGTTTCGATAAACTGCCTTTTTATTGTTTAAGTAACTTAAAAACAAGTTACACTAACTATTTTTAACAACAAAAAGTCAATATTTTGACATTGAAAACTATTTTTCCAAAAATCATGTTATATATTTGTGCCCCGAAAAAGACAATAAAGACAATAACAGAGTAAAGACAAAACTTATCAAACTAATTGAACAGATATTTGTTGGAATATAAGACAACACAAAAGACATAAGACATATTTGTTCAAACTATTAACTTATGAAACTAGTAATAAAGACTTTAATATTACATTTGATTGTAATTATAGCTATGTCGAACTTTTCAATACTTACAGCGCAAGTAACGATCGGGTCTAACCTTTCTCCAAGGACAGGAGCCTTACTTGATCTCAAGGAGACAAACACAAGCGGAAACAATTTAGCAAATTCCACAAAAGGACTTTTATTACCGCGTGTATCCTTGGTCAGCCTTCAAAGCTTGGTACCTTTGGTTATTTCGGCAACTGAAGAAGAAAAAAAACAATCGACAGGTATGGTCGTGTATAATATGCAGGAAACACCGGAACTTTCTACCGGATTCAATATATGGGATGGCACTCAGTGGATTTCCGTCTCCAATGCAGGCTGCCCTCCTGATGTAGTTGCTGATTTCACCGTAGTTTCTGCCACGGTGAGAGGCACGTATATAAAAGGGGTGGAACTTACCCCGTTGAACTATTTAAACATAGTACTGGATATATCTGTCCCCGGAAAATATATTATCACTGGTACCACCACCAATGGTTATGACTATATTCTAACAGGCGAATTCCTGACAACAGGAGTACAAAGCATTATGGTGCCGGGAAGCGGTACACCCGTTTTATCCACCAGCGATCTTACCGATGTGGCGGATGTGATAAAAGTGAAGATCAATACTGTTGAAATATCTATATCCAATCAGGTTCTTGATAAACCATTAGATTATCTTATCGACTGTAACACTTTGGCTGTAAACGGAACATATCTGGTAGGAACGGAGTTGAATCCGTCTGCTAATTATCTGACAATACAGGGTATAGCCACGGCTCCTTCGACAGGAGGAATGTATGAGATAAAAACAGATGAAGTCAATGGATATTCTTTTGCGAAAACAGGTTTGCTTACAAGTGGAAACCAGATATTTACAATACCAACGGTAAATTTGACCGATAAACCACTGACGCAGGGTTTGAATAATTTCACCCTGACCACAAACAGTGCATTGTCGGCTACCACATGCCCTTTCACCATAAAAGCAGTATATCCCGCTTTGTCAGTGTATATAAACAACATTTCATACGCAGGCTATCCCGCTTCTATGACTACTATAGCCGGGAGTACAGCCAACTACGGACCAAACGGAACATATGATAAAGTGGAGAAGATTACTTCTACCACCGGTTCCACGGCTAATACAGTGGCCAATATGACGAATAAGGCTACCGATGTAACCATCATCAATTACAGTATGACACTGAGCGCGACAGAGGCTGCGACAGCACTGGCCTATATCAAAAGCGGAAAGATACTTATCTACGCTGTAGATAATACCACCACCCCAGTGGCGGGTGCAGTATCAATAGTCGCAGGCCTGTTAGGAGTAAGCACATCATCCGTATTGGCTACCTATTCTGCCGCAACCAATGCCGAAGCCGGAATAATAGTAAATTCAACCACACTCACATCGCCGAACGACAAGGTTGTCAACGGACCTTTTGGTAATGCATCCGGTTTATCTTTTGCCAGGGATGTCGATTACAACTGGAAGATAGATCTGGCAGCGTCAGTTACCGATACATCTGTTCGAAGCCGCTTTATCCCTATAGCTAAGGTATCGGACGGAGCAGCGCGTATATTGCTGGTAGAGGATAACAACAGTAAGGGTGCACTCATTCTGCTCACAGACGGGGGTGCATGGGCCAATCTGGCTAATAGCAGCTATGAGCCCAAAAAGATACTTTTCAGTAATATTCTGGCATGGATTGTAGACAGGCTCAATGAGTGACTCCAAATACTAAAAGGAGAAAGAAGATATCCAATGAATTCCTCTTTTATTCCCGTTAACTGGAGAATATCATCATAAAAAAGAAAAAGCCCCCGATATCACATCGCAGACCTCTTCAACCTTAACACAAACTTTACAAAACTACATGGATATAACGCAGGATTGTATAATAATGTTCTATTACAGCCGTTAAACTTGGTTAAGAATGTGAAACTGAGCGGTTAAATACATCGAATACCATCTCCACAATAAAAAGAAAATTCCCTGTATGCGGTATTGATACAGGGAATTTTTATCTATAAAATATTTTATTAATTGCCAAGCCGTTCTTTCAGCAAGCCCGGTATCTGAGACGGCTCTTTGGCCACCCGTACACCCGCAGCTTCCAGTGCAGCAATCTTATCGGCGGCAGTACCCGAACCACCAGCTATAATAGCACCGGCATGCCCCATCTGTTTACCCTGGGGAGCCGCCTGCCCTGCGATGAAGCCTACAACCGGTTTGGTCACATGCTTGCGAATATATTCAGCCGCCTGTTCTTCTGCATTACCACCTATTTCGCCTATCATAACTATGGCATCCGTATCAGGATCATTTTGCAGCATCTCCAGCAATTCGCGGTAGTAAAGTCCCACTACAGGATCTCCGCCCATACCTACGGCGGTGGATTGTCCCATACCGTTTGCCGTAAGATGATATACGACCTCATATGTTAATGTACCGCTCCGGCTGATAACGCCAATATTGCCTTTCTTGAAAATCTGTCCCGGGAGTATTCCTACAAGGCATTTGTCGGGCGACATCAGTCCAGGGCAATTAGGCCCTATCAGCATTGCTCCTTTCAGCTGGGTATAACGGAATGCCTTCACAGCATCCAGCGTAGGGAGCCCCTCGGATATGCAGATAATGAGTCTGACTCCTGCATCGGCTGCTTCCATTATAGCATCTGCCGCAAATTTAGCAGGAACAAATATAATGGATGTATTGGCCTGCGTCTGTTGCACAGCTTCATATACGGTATTGAATACGGGTACGCCGAGTATCTCTGTACCGCCTTTTCCGGGCGATGTACCGCCTACAACATTTGTACGGTATTCTAGCATCTTCTTTGTATGGAAACTACCGTCGCGTCCGGTAATTCCCTGTACTATCAGTCGTGTGGATTCATTTATTAGTATACTCATATTATTTCAGTTAACAGTTAACAGTCATCAGTTAACAGTATTAATACTATTATAAATTAGAAAAAAGTGTTAGAGTTAAATATTCATCAGTCATCTTATACCTTATTTGTTGACTGATTACTGCCAACTGCTAACTGCACTGCCTCTCCCATTGTTTCCGCCACTTTGAAGCGGGTTCCTGCAAGCATATCACGCCCCTGCTTTTCGTTGGTGCCTGTAAGGCGGACGATAACGGGAATATCGGTATTCAACTGTTCGAAGGCGGTAAGTAAACCCGAAGCCACATCGTCGCAACGGGTTATGCCGCCGAATATATTGATCAACACTACTTTTACTTTCGGGTCTTTGAGCAACAAGGTCATGGCATCTATCACCTTATTGGGATTGGAGCTACCACCTATGTCGAGAAAGTTGGCAGGTGTACCGCCATACAGTTTTATCATGTCCATAGTGGCCATGGCAAGACCTGCACCGTTTACCATACAGCCTATTTCTCCATCGAGGTGCACATAGCTGAAACCTTTCTCTTTGGCATACGCCTCTGTTTTTTCTTCTTCGGTAGGTTCAAAGAGGGCATGTATCTGCGGCTGACGGTAGAGCGCATTGTCGTCGAAGGTCATCTTGGCATCTATTGCTATCAGGTTGCCTTCTTTGGTGAGTACCAGCGGATTGATTTCGGCCAGTGACGCATCTTTATCTACAAATAGTTTATATAGTTTTTGCAATATTACCGCCAATTGATTCACCTGGTTTATTTCTTCGAATATAGTGAATGCAAACCTCCGCGCCAGGTAATCAGGAACTCCGATAAAAGGATCAATGGCAAATTTGTGTATCTTTTCGGGTGAATGTTCGGCCACATCCTCTATATCCATACCGCCTTCGGCACTCATCATCAGGATAACGGATTTAGTATTGCGGTCGATAACGAAACTCACATAATATTCCGAGCCTATATTAACGGCTTCACTCACAATGATTTTTGTAACGGGAAATTCTTTGATGCTCATACCCAGAATATCCGTTGCATATTGTATTACATCCTCCCTGTTCTTTGCCAGTTTAACTCCTCCTGCTTTACCGCGGCCTCCGGTAAGCACCTGTGCTTTTACTACCACCCGTTCCATATTCAGCCCGTCGTATGCAGTAACAGCCTCATTGGCTACATTACAGAGCACATACTTTTCAACGGGAATGCCATAGGACGAGAATAGATTTTTTGCCTGATATTCGTGTATCTTCATAGGTATAAAAAAATTTAAGTAGTTATTAAATTGATACCTTTTCTTTAACAGCTAAATTTACTGGTAAGTTTTTTAATAAAGTACATTTTATAGATAATTTTAATTTAAGAGGATATAGATGCTGTTTATATAGCGGATACGAAGTAAAAAGAGTATGGCGAAAAAAGTTAAATATTAGCCTGTTACCTTAAAATCTGCCTGTAACATATCCCCTAATCCAAACTTTTATTTATCTTTGACACTGCTAATTAAGATATGCCCTAACGAATCTAACGTATGAAAAAACTATGTAACTACCTATTGATTGCAGGCATACTATGCAGTTATGCATCATGCAATACAAAGAACAAGCAACAGCCGGAAACTGGTAATCGACCCAAAACCGTAACAGTAATCAAAGCCGAACAAAACGGATGGTATTTGTCTATGCAGTCTTATACCTTCCACAAATTCACCTTTGCCGAAGCTCTGGACAAAACCAACGAATTGGGAGTGAAATACATCGAGGTATTTCCCGGACACAAGCTGGGTGACAAATGGGGTGACAAAGTATTCGGCATAGGACTCACCACCGAAGAACGCAAGGAAATAAAGGAATTTGCCGAAAGCAAAGGTGTGAAAATAATCTCCACCGGCGTATATACCACAGATAATCCGGACGACTGGGAAAAAGAATTTATCCTGGCTAAAGACATGGACATGGAGTTCATCTCCTGCGAACCGGCCATAAAAAACTGGGATCTTATAGAAAGCCTCGTTAACAAATACGGCATAAAAATAGCCGTGCACAACCATCCGCAACCGTCAACCTACTGGAATCCCGATCTGTTGCTGGCGCAGATAGCCAACCGAAACCCGAAGATAGGAGCATGCTGCGACGTAGGGCACTGGCGTCGCGAGGGTTTAAATCAGATAGACTGTCTCAAGAAACTGGACGGACGTATCGTATCACTGCACTTTAAGGATATAGCCGAAAAGAAAGAAGGTGAAACCGAACAGCACGATGTGATCTGGGGAAAGGGTATACTCGATGTAGAAGGAATGCTAAAAACACTTAAAGCACAAAACTTTAAAGGATACATATCTATAGAATATGAGAATAACTGGGACAATTCCGTTCCGGACATAAGGCAATGTATCGACTACTACACAGCAATAACTGAGCAAATCTTTTGAAAGGCTTCATACTTCATCGCCTAAGGCCGGAAATCTTCCGGCTTTTTCTGTTTCTATTAAAATACTATTTTTTACATCATTTAAAATATTGGGAAGAACTATTGTCCTGTCAATTTGTTCAAAAAACGATCGCTTTTCGTACTTTTACTTCAAATAGCAGATAAATAAGAATATGTCCGGCAGAAATACAATAAAACAACGCAGTTATATAAATATGCTCGCTATCGGTATCCTTATCGGTGGCATTATCATGTACCTCTTTGGCGGCAAAGACAAAGGAGGGGACAAAGTGGAAGTTTCGCACAATATGATTGTGGAGAAAATAGAAAGTCTCGGCAATCTGGAAGTCTTGAAATACAACATTCAGGATATGGTGGAATACAAGAAGGTGCGCCAGTGGCTGCCAAATGCCAAGACTGCACTCATAGTATCGGGTGAGGTGATCTGCTGCATAGACCTCACCCGCCTCAAACCGGAAGACATATACACCTCCGGCGATTCTATACGCCTGACTCTGCCCGCCCCCGAAGTATGCCATGTAGCAATAGACCATTCGGCCTCGCGCATCTACGATATGCAATTCGGGTTGTGGGAATCGACACAGATAGCCGACGAAGCCTACCGTCAGGCCGAAAAACAGTTGCGCGAACAAGCCGCAAAACTAGACATGGACAGTAAAAGCCGCGACAGCGCCGTAAATCTGCTACGCCCCATCTTACAAGCAATGGGCTTTGAGCATGTACTTATCACATTTGGTCAGGGAAAAGGATATAAGGAAAGGTAAGTATTGTACGAATTTGATTCTCGTTTAAATTGTGGCACAAATTTTGTTTTTAACATAAAAATTGAAACTTCATGAAGCCGAAAACTAAAAAGAGAATCAAAAGAACAATGATTATAATACTTTCAGTCGTAGCACTACTAGCAATCACAGTTACAATATTTGTCAATCAGGCGAGTTTTGGCCGTACACCGAGCGGAGAGCGCAAAGAAAGGGTGAAGAACTCACCTAATTACAGGGACGGGAAATTCCAGAATCTAAGCCATACGCCACAATTAACGGGAGACAAAGGATATATAGGTACGATGTATGATTTCCTTTTTACTAAACATGAACGTGTGACCCCTACCGATAAAATTCCTTCAGTAAAAACCGATCTATTGCATCTCGACCGGAACGAAGATATACTGGTTTGGTTCGGACACTCATCCTATTTCATACAGATAGATGGCAAGCGCATACTGGCCGATCCGGTCTTCAGCAAGGCTGCATCGCCTGTTTCGTTTGTCAACAAGGCGTTCGATGGCGCTCACGGATACACGGCTGAAGACATGCCTGATATAGACTATCTCTTCATTTCGCACGATCACTGGGATCATCTCGATTATAAAAGTGTAATGGCTCTCAAAGACCGCACGGGTAAAGTAATTTGCGGACTGGGCGTAGCAGAACATTTCGAAAGATGGGGTTTTGATATGGACAAGGTTGTAGAACTGGACTGGAACGAGGACGCCGTTATCGGTGACGGATTTACGACATATTGTCTCCCTGCCCGGCATTTTTCAGGTCGCGGACTTTCGCCCAATCAGTCGCTATGGGCTTCATACCTCCTGCAAACACCGACAATGAAAATATATCTGGGTGGCGATAGCGGATACGACACCCATTTTGCCAAAATAGGCGAACGCTTCGGCAAGATAGATCTGGCCATCCTCGAAAACGGACAATATGGCACAGGATGGAAATATATACATATGATGCCTGAGGAAGTGGTGCAGGCTGCGATAGATTTGCATACACAGACCCTCTTCCCTGTGCATTCATCCAAATATGCCCTTGCAAACCATGCGTGGGATGATCCTCTGAAAAGGGTTACAGCAGCAAGTAAAGGGGAAGATATACGCCTGCTAACACCAATGATAGGTGAAGTGGTGAATCTGAAAGACAGCACACAGACATTTAAAGAATGGTGGGTGGGGATTGAGTAAGAGAATGATATATGCGAAAGCAACAGCTTTTAATTTAGTGAATTATACAAATATCATGATAAAAGGCTATATTTGTATATAAATAACCGAAAAAAACAATCATTAAGACCTTAATTATAGAACTGATTATTATTTGTCATGAAAAATACATCTACAAAGCTCTTATTTACCCTGGCCCTCATATTCACAGGTTTCATATCGTGCTCTAACGACGATAACGATTACAATGGTGACGATAACAAAGGAAATGAAATTCCGGAAGAGAAGCCTTATGCAAAAGTTAGCCTCAAAGCTTCCAAAAGCATGGTTAACATATATCAATGGACAGAAATATCAATTAGCTTAGATTATTCATCTAAGGTTTCACACGACTCTGTAGTGTGGGATCTGCCGGGAATATATACGCATGTATCCAAGGACGGGAGCTTTCTCTATTCAATGAGCCAGACTTTCAACCTTCCGGGACATTATAAGTTTTCTGCTACAGCATTCAAAAACGGAGAAGTACTAGCCAGCGACACTGCTTTCATAGAAGTGACCGACCGACGGGATTTTCTCGGCATCGACTGGAATAGCACAGAAAGCATAAAGAAGGGTGATTTACATTTCAATTCGGAAGTAGAAGGTTATTATCTGCCTCAGGAATTTAATGCAGGCGAAAAGCCTTATAGTATCCTACATTTTGTTCCCGACAACTTCAATTATGAAGAGTTGGCTCCTAAATCGCGTAAACTATTCTATGATTATATTACAAATCTTTACGGGAAGACCAAATTCACCTATGAAGGAACGGATGTATCACAATCGCCGCTAACAGATGAATACAACAACCGCTTTGTACACCCACTGGATATAATATACGGTGATGGTTTCGAATACTATCCACTGGCAATTTGGGAAACATCCAAGTCAAACATTGCACTGATAGCTTATTATTCACCAACTTACGACGAATCAATAACCAAGTATTTTATAATAGCAGAACCAAAGAGGTAACAGTTCAAAAAGTATAATAATAAGAAAAGCACGAGTGTATAACCCGTGCTTTTCTATTAAATACAAAAAACTAATTATTGCTATCGGCAGCAAGTTCTTTTACAATATCCAGATCTTCCACCACCAACCGTTTATATCCGTTATTGATGGTAAAAATACTTAGCGTATCCAATATTTTGCGGCGAAGCTGATGAATAACCGTATGGTTGTAAAGCACATATGAATTGATTATCTCATTGGCATTTCCGCTCAGATTTCCCGACCCCGACAAGCCTGCCAGTGTGGGAGAAGTAAGGCGGTGGGCTGATATGATTTTCTGGAAAATAATCTCATCCACATTGTTGTACAGATCAGCATTGTTACTCGCTGTATACGATGTTACCACAGGCTTTACTTCCTGACTTTCGCCCCAAAGCACAACGATGCTGTTTGCCCCGTTCGTACCTGCATAACTGCTTTCGATATCTTTCTGGAATTGTTCTTTCTGTTCCTCTGCCGGATTACTCGGCATCGTAATAATGGTAGAAGGTACAAAACCATTGTTGATAGAGTTGCGGTAAAATTTGCCCAGCAAGCCATCTGCTTCTATATAATTCAATGCTGAATAATACTGGGGCACAGGGTAATAATCGAGACTCGGCTCATAATCCTTGTAATAGAAAAGATACGGAACACCTTTCTGCATTTCTTCGGCCCCATATGCCTTTATCTCTACCGGAGCGAATTTTCCGTATGTCTTGCGCCAATCGTTAGACAGGAAGAAGCTAAGATAAGTTCCGAACTCGTTGACTTCCCCTACCCTCACTTTACTGAAATCGGTATGGTAGAGGCTTACCGTCTTACCGTTTTCGTTCAATATCACCTGAAAGCAGTATCCGCCGAAAGTCACATAATCTTTAGCTATTTTTTCTATCAATGCATCCCAGTCGTCGGCAGGATTAGGTTGACCGTAATACTCCCCGTCCCTCACTCCTGTTCCGCAAATATAAGTCACTTTATTTTCTATCACAGCTTTGTTGATTGCCGATTCGTTGTTCAGTTCAATGATTCGCTGCGGCAATAAATTGTCGCGGTCATAGCTTACCCAGCCTTTTGTGTTGCGGGTGAACGTCGGGTATGATTTTACCGATTGGGATAATTTAATTACTGCATAATCGGCTCCTGTCGAATGTTGTTTCATATTTTCCTTTTTTTTCATTGGTGTTTTTAGAGTATAGATAAATTATTTTTATTTTGATAACAGAATGGAAAGGAATTTATATCTTTAATAAAATAATTACTATGAAATCAATAATCTTTATCATCTCTCTTTTTTTATTTCTATCGTGTGGCAATAAAGGAAATAATATCGGGCATAATATTGAGTTAACCATCACTCCATCTATGCAAAAAAAAGCATCGTCTACAGTAGCATTTAGTCTTCTTGCACCTTCTGTTATGATTGATTGGGGCGATGGGACAGAGATTGAATATACATTGCCTATGAAAAAAGATCATAAGGGGATGTTCATTTTTGAGAAAGTGAGCCATAATTATTCTGATCCCGGTAAATCTTATACAATTAAGGTTAGAACTTCAGATCTTATTGCTATAGATTTAGACAGTATGCGCTTACAAAAACTGGAAATAGGAAAATGTACCCAATTAAAAGTATTTAAGGCTAGTGGGTTAGGCATTAATTACCTTGATTTCTCCGGCTGTTCTGAACTGGTAAACCTATATCTCGCAAGCAATAATATCACATCTTTGGATTTATCTGAAAATCAGATGATTGAGTATTTAGATGTAAGCTATAACAGGCTTACATCATTAAATGTAAGCAAAAGCCCAAACCTGCGATATTTGAATTGTAACAATAATAAACTCACGGCAATTGATTTGAGTAACAATCTCATTCTTAGCACTCTTTATATTTCCAAAAATTCTCTTTCAATGTTAGATATAAGTAAAAACACAGCATTGATTAGTTTGTCATGCAATGAAAATCCGCTCAAATCCCTCGACCTGAATAATAACAATCGTCTGAGTTCGCTTTACTGTATGAAAACACAGGTATCATCAGTCAATATCAGCGATTCCAATAATTTAATTACTGTTTTTTTGGAGGATAACCAGCTTGGAGAAGAAGCCCTAAATAAAATATACACTTTGCTTCCTAAAAATGAATCGTCTGTATATCTTTGGGCATCTCACAACCCGGGCTTCGAAGCCAGTGACAAAAGTATTGCCCGCAAAAAAAACTGGGTATTCAATACTATTCGTAAAAAATAATAAACCGGACAGATGCTCACTCTTAACCAATTAGACGAACTACTGCATAAATCGGCCTGCGACTACGAAATAATCAGGCACAATGAGCCTATATTAAAAACAGAGGACGCCGATAAGTACTTCGATAGTAGTAAAGCCGCTCCTGCATTTATCATAAAAACAGAAAATGGCTTTGTCGCACTCATTGTAAGTGCCCAAAACGGGAAAATAGATTTCAAAAAAACGGGTAGTAATATAGGCTTCGCGACATTCAGCCTGGCTGACAGGCTAGATGTGAAAAGGGCGACCGGCTATGAAACAGGCTCGGTTCCTTTGATCGGGCATAATTTGCCTTGCTTTATTGATAAAAAATTATTGGACTTTGACTATGTTTATGGAGGAACGGGCGACAGTTTGCATACATTAAAGATAAATCCTGAAAATATTGTATCGCTGCTTGATGGCAAAACAGTAGAAATATCAAAAAAGGAAATGGTTTGAGTACAGAGGAAAACCGGACAATATCAGTCTTCTTTATCCTCTGCAAATAATATCTGCTCAACGTCTTCTTTCGGCATCCCTGCCTTAAGTAATTTGTTCCGTAAGTCCAGTTTGCGGAAATTCATATTCTCCTTGTGTGGACGTACACCTAACAGGACTGCGACATCGTTACGTTTGTATCCGCAATAGTAAAGCATAAACAGTAGCAACTCCTTATCTTTCAGTACCGAAAGTACATTTTCGCCATACGGCTGTTTCTGAAAATGCTCTTTAGCCTGTCCCACAAGCTGTTCATTGGTATTTTGCCTGAAGTTTTCCACCATCTTCTTTATTTTCACATAAAGCTCGGGTTCTTCTTTGGCTCCGAATTCTTTGGCGAGTGATTTCACCTGTTTATCTATTTCCACCCATTCGGTTACAATATTGCGGTATATACCCTGCATATACGTCAGACTTTCGTCCTGATGTTCGAGTAGTTTCTGCTGAACGAGTGACTGTTCCTCCAACAGTTTGTTGCGCTCGTCTATCCTCTGCCGTTTGAGCCGCATCGTTCTGTTATTGAAGTATGCTATTACAAGCACAATGAGTATGAGCGATATACCACCCAGCAAGTAGAGATAGTTGCGCATGAGCAAACTATCCAGCTCTTTTTTATGGAGGGCGGCTTTATATTTTTTATCTGCTTCCGACAATTTTTGCAGGCTGTTCGATTCATTTATCTGCCGGGTAAGATCCAGTAATAAGTTATTGTAATGCAGTGCTTCCTTGTAGTCTCCATTTTCTTCGTGGTAGCTCGACAACGATTTGTAAAGGTCTTCCAGTGTTCTCGGATATGTTATTTTGGCCAGATGTCCTTTCATCAGCTCTGAATAATATTTTGCCGAATCGGGTTGATTCTGGTTATGATATAATTTGAGAAAGCTAAGGCATATCCTTATAGCCTCTTGCTGGTCGGTAGTTTCAGCAAGCGCAGTTCTCAGATAATCAGCAGATTTCTGATGATCACCTTTTTTACGATATAGCATCCCCAGCATATGGGTGAAAGATACCTGAGAGGGAACATTATTCAACTCTTTCGAATAACGTAAACCTTCGTCGAAATAATAATAAGCACTATCTAATTTTCCCTCAGCCTGGTAAGCTATACCTGTAAATTTCATTATCTGTAGCCTGAAGGCTTCCATTCTGCCATTCTTCGCATATAGATCCAGTGCCTGTCTGTAGTTGACAATAGCACTGTCCATCACACCTTTTTCATAATACAGGTTACCGATACTATGCCGGCTTTTGCCCATCAGTAAATTATTGCCGGCTTTGCGGGCATAATGCCCAGCCAGCATAAAATGCTCCAATTCTTTGTCGGGAGTATTATTCGCATGATATACACCTGCTGTATAATAGTGTGCGAGAGCCGACAGATAAGGATCATTTTTAGTATCAAAATACCTTTGTGCATCAAATACCAGAGTATCTCCCTTTATATCCTTACGCATCAAGGACTTTGCCTGAACATGCAGTAAAATATACCGCATATAGCTGTCCTGATCCATACCTGAAGGATTACGGATAGAATCTAGCAGAAGAAGTGCTTCGGAAGGATTATCTTCTATTTTAGTCCGAGCTTGCTCCAATAGTTTTGCAGGATGCCCGCCTTTCTCACAAGAATAAAGAAAGAGTATAAATAAAAGAGAATATGTAAGACTTTTAGCTAATGCTATTTTACTCATTAAAAAAGAACCAGACTAGAAAAGGTTCGGGACTTGCAATCCCGAACCCCCTCAATATTGTTATTTGAAAAATTTAATATCAATCAATTTCAAAGGTACCATATTTTTTCAAAGAAGTAGCAGTATTCACAAATGTTATGGTATATGTACCTGCTGGAAGTGCAGAAATATTTACCGACAATTTGCCTGAATATGACGTATTTACAACTTTTGTGTAATATACAGCGCCAGCTTCATCTTTAACGGCTACGGTTACAACACCTAAATTAGCACTGAATGATACTACCAGACTCTTATCATCAATCATTTTTACTGATATAGGAGATATAACAGCCATTCGTGCAGCCGGAGGATTTATAGTTGGACCACCTTCACCGGGTCCGTCTCCCACCGGAACATCTACGATATTACCAGCAAAAGTTGTTCCCCCCAGACACAACATAATAAACACTAAGAAGTAAAATTTTGTTCTCATAATAGATTAATTTTTAAATTATTGCGTGTTCTAAACAGGCATTTACAGCCAATTGATAAAGTTAGATATTTTAATTTACATTTTCTTCCGAAAATAATATTTTTTCAATATCGTACTGTTCCATACCTACTTTGAGTAGTTTGTTCCTCAAATCCAGTTTGCGGAAGGCCATATTATCCTTGTGTGGATTAACACCCAACAAAATTGCTACATCGTTACGTTTATATCCGCAATAGTAAAGCATAAACAGCAGCAAGTCCTTATCTTTCAGGGTAGAAACAGCACTATCGCCATAGGGTTGTTTCAGAAAATGTTCTTTAGCCAGTACTACTAGCTGCTGATTGGTATTTTGTTTAAAGTTTTCTATCATCTGCTTTATTTTCATGTAGAGTTCGGGTTCTTCTTTCACCCCGAATTCTTTAGCAAGAGACTTCACCTTTTTGTCTATATCGACCCATTCGTCTACAATACTACGGTATATACCCTGCATATATGTAAGGCTTTCGTGCTGATGCACAAGCAACCGTTCTTGCACCTGCGACTGTTCCTCTAGCAGCTTGTTGCGCTCGGCCACTCTCTGACGTCTAAGACGTGATGTCCTACTCCTGAAATAGATAGTAAGAAGAATAATCAGGGTGAATGATACAGCACCTATTGAATAGAGATAACTGCGCATACGTGTACTTTGCAGTTCCTGCTGTTCTATAACCGCCTTATACTTTCTGTCGGCTTCGGCCAGTTTTTTTGTATTATCGGCTTCTTTGATTTCCTGGGTAGTAGCATCATACAAACTTGTGTAATAAAGTGCCGTTTTATAATCACCACTTTTCTTATAGTATTCCGATATAGCTGCATAGCTTTCCTGCCGGGTATTAATATATGTCATTTCAGGAATATAATTAATAAGCAAGTCGGAATAATGTCTGGCAGAATCGAGCCGGTTCATTCCATTGTATAACATCAGCATACTAAGACATATTCGTCGCAACTCATTTGAATTTGTAGTTCCGGAAAGTGCCTTATGCAAGTATAACTCGGACTTTGGGTAGTCACCCAGTTCCCGATAAACTACTCCCATCAAGTGTGAAAATGTAAATATATTGGATTTATCATCAGACTTTTCAGCCAAGACCATACCTTCTTCTGAATAAACAAGTGCACTATCCAGTTTGCCTGCAATTTCATATGAAAAGCCTATAAGATTTAATGCATGAAGCCTGTATTTCTCTGCTTCCTTATATGTTGGATAATAATGTAATGACTGTTTAAAATTAACGATGGCACTATCCATCATATTTTTGTTGAAGTACAGAATGCCGATCCAGTGCAAACTTTTACCTACCAAAAGACTATCATCCACCTTTCGTGCATAATGTGCCGCCAATTTGAAATGTTCAAGCTCTTTATCTACAAATTCATTTTCATTATATAATGCAGCTGTGTAATAATGAGCCAGTGCCGATTGCCTATAATTTTTCTTTTCGTCCAAATACTTATACGCGTCCAAAATCAGGGTATCATTCTTTATATCAGGACGATGAATATTAAATTTCGCTTGTACCCGTGCTACTATATATTGCATATAGCTATTTCTGTCCATTTGCTCCAGATTTTGAATAGAATCGAGCAATAAAAGAGCTTCGGATGGATTATTTTCAGCAATACTCTGTGCCTTTATTAACAATTCTGCGGAATGATTGTCTTTTTTGCAGGAATAGAAAAAGAAAACTAATAGTAGACAAAGTATATAACTTTTACCAAATGCTATATTTTTCATTAAACTAAGACCTAGAATTGAAAAGGTTCGGGCTGGTAAACCCGAACCCCTCTAAAATTTATTATATAAAAAATAAACGATTAATTAACCTCAAAAGTGCCGAATTTGTTCAATGTCTTATCCGCATTTGTAAATGATATAGTATATGTTCCTGCCGGAAGCATACTGATATCCACCGATACAGTGTTTGTTTCTGATGTATCCACGTTTTTCACATAATGTACCGCGCCTGCTTCGTCTTTAATTGTTACAGCTACTGTACCAACACTTGTTCTGAATAATACATCCAGATTCACATCATCCGTCACAGTCACTGTTACCGGAGATACAGACAGCATTCTGGCCATAGGAAATATTCCGCCACCTTCACCTGGTCCGCCAGCATTATGCAAAGCAACATTCACTACTTTATCAACGGCAGCATAACCTATTCCGCCAACGCAAGAGATCAAAAACGCAAGAAAAAAAATTTTAATTCTCATAATTGTTTAGTTTTTACTTTAATTAATAAACATAAAAGAAGTATAGATAAAGTTGTGAGAGGATTATATAAAATTACATCCTATTTTTTACATTAACATATTGAAAAGATTGAATATAGATTTTTTCTTAGATATTATTTTGTTAAGATTAACATATATAGCAATTTAACACATATGGTTAAAATGAAAAATATAGATTTATTTTTAACAATCAATCGCTAAAAAAAGAGATTCGAAAGATTTTGTCCCGTATTTTTCACGTTTAGCGCTTTCTGATAAGTCCGATTTCCATAATAACAGGATAAAGATAAAAGTTTATTTATCAAATAAAAAAATATTTCTGCAAACAGATAGGTAGGTATCATATTTCAGAGAGCAACATTCAGATTATACACATACCTTGTTCCTGCCACAAATGTACCGCTGGTTACCAGATGAGTAGCGTGTGACAACAAACCAAAAGTCAGGGTTACTTTCAGTTCGGTAGGCAGCAGAGTACTGTTGCTTACTATCCTGCAAGGATTTATGATCACATCTACATTTGCAACAAGAGTATTGCTCACAGGCTTACTTGTATTTACTGTAGCTGTGAAAGTACTTGCCGTGTTGGGAGTTAATGTTCCGGTAGCCAGATTTAATACTCCGGTATTGGTCACTGCCGAGCCACTGACTGTGACCTGGGTAAGAGTAAAAAGCCCCGAAAGGATCCCCCCTTTTATATTGAAGGATAACAACACCATCTGATGGTTGAAAGCAAGAGGCACATTGGGCGATGAACCGTTCTGGGCAGCAGGCGAGGCATACATAATATCTGCACTCCCCAAGGCCAGTTCTGTAGACTGGTCGGCTGGTAATGTATAATTTACAGATAATGAACTTACGGATGCTGAGTATGGATAATATGCGTAAAATTTGATACTGCTGCTCTTGTTTGGGAAATAAAGCGGTGAAGCACTAGTAGTTAAAGAAGCACTTGCTGCACCACCCGAGGCTACAGTATATAGGACATTGTCTCTTGCATAAGAATTACTCCCTCCCGCATCACGCATAAACATCCCTACGCGGTCGCCGGTAGTCCATTTCACCTGATTGTTGCCTGTAGTCCATGAAGTCTTCAATCCATATGGCAACAGATTTTTCCCTTGCCGTATCTCCTTCTCCATGGATACGGATATTACCGGATTATCGTTGGACAAAACCATATCGCATCCCAAAGATGTGTTATCTACAGCTTTAGTCGCAACATTATCCAATGAGAAAGTGACAGGAATATATTTATGGGCTAGCTCTTCATCGGGCATGAAATCTGTATCGGAGGTACATCCTCCTAATATGGACAGCCCAAGAACAGAGAAAATAAAAAATAGATTTTTCAAAGCACTATCATTCTTTCTGTTAGCCAATATAGAGCACCCGATACATTCACCGGGTACTCTATAGTATATTATGTTATATTATTTACAATACAGACACCGTACCGCCTGTACCTGTCTGCCAATCGGCCACAGTAGCAGTAGCGCTAACAGCCGTAGCAGTGAATGTGAGTGTTATGGCATGGGCACTGCCGGCTACAGTTGTAAGATTTACAGGAACATTGGTATACGTCACATTAGAGCCTCCTCCGGCCGGTTTCACTACGATGGTAAGTGTATATGCGCTTGCTCCTGAAGCTGTATTTGTCATCACAGGAGAATTTGCGGCTGTACCTGCTGTGGTAATAGCTATCCCTGCGGTCTGATTTGCCGAAGACAACGCCTGCATGTTAGCACTGCCGCTAAATGTGCATGCACCGGTTTCCACTGTCATCGTGGCCAGATTGGGCTGCCCGTTCACAGTGAGTGAGACTACGGAATTTCCTGATGCAGGGTAAGTAGCATCAGATTTGAATATAAATTGTAACTGCGTAAGCCTATGCTGGAAATTGAGTACCGGATGAACGGCGGCCGCAGATCCCACCTTATTTCCTGTGCCTGAAGCCCACATTACATCTTCCTGCCCTGTCATATTTATAGCCACTACCGGACTTACACCGGCAGTAGCCGCTGTGGTTTCAGCGCCACGGGGGGCAAATGCAAAGAAACTAAGATCGGTGCCATCCGTTGGATAATAGTATGGACCTTTGGCAAATGTTACACTATGGCCTGCAGCTCCGGCTACTACAGCCGAGTCCCTGTTGATTACATTAGCCGAAGCTCCGGCTTTCCACGAAATGTTGTAGGCGTATACGCCTATCGGAAAATCAGTTGTAAAATTACCGTTAACAGGTCCCGCCTTCACTAAATTAGCGGTTTGCACTGTTGCACTGATATCGACTCTATAGGAATCTTTATCAAATTTAGGAGAATCATCGGAATCGTTGTCGCATGCCACCAGCATGCACAATGCCAATAGGCTGAAGATAGTTCTTTTCATAATTAAGTGATGCTTTTTTAGGTATTATCAAACTG
This sequence comes from uncultured Dysgonomonas sp., assembly GCF_900079725.1. Taxonomy (NCBI): domain Bacteria; kingdom Pseudomonadati; phylum Bacteroidota; class Bacteroidia; order Bacteroidales; family Dysgonomonadaceae; genus Dysgonomonas; species uncultured Dysgonomonas sp. Next base: position 4,977,408 of record NZ_LT599032.1, on the reverse strand, counting down.
TTTGTGAGTACATTGAACCAAATAATCCAATATTCTAAAATAACAATCAGAGGGAATAAATGTTTAATTTTAAGTGAATTAAACTTAGCATATTTTATGATTTAACGATAACAAATATGTGTTAATCCTATCCACATTATCCTGAAATGGAATATTTATCTGATATTTTTTTTCAAAAAAAAATGAAAATAATTTCATTTAATGAATTACCGCAATTATGAATCGTCCTGCAAAAATTTACTTCCGAGATAAAAAAAGAAAAGGTTGTTTCACAACAACCAATCTTCATTATTAACCTTAAAATCTAATACCATGAAAAACACATAGTATTAACGTAACGAAAGTAAATTTTGTTTAATGGATTGTTTCTATGTTAAAATAGATAGTGTCGATAAAGCAATGAAACCCGTGGTGGAGACTCGCCCGGTGAAAATATTTCAGTATTGCTTTTCATAGAAAATAATTGCTGCGAAATAAGTGAAACAACTTTACATCTGGCAGTTTTCTTCATAACAGGCACACACCCCGCAGCAGAGAAACCAAAAAGATCACCAGTGTAGAGATAATCCAAGCAGCGATATCTGAACAAATTTTCCGAAAAATTATCATTACTTCCGTGAAACATTTCCCACAGAGCAGCAAACAACAACAGCAGGTAGCAAGTGTGCTCTGACACCAGCCGGCAGGTATTGCGGATACAACCGGATACCAGTTCCGATTTTAGCTTGTAGACTGTATTGTGAATTAAATTTATCATAGTTGCGGCTCGTTTTTGGGGTATAGATAAACTCATTTCAACTTTATGCAGATTTTATGATATTTTTTTTGAATTATCCATACTCTGATTTTTTTTTCTTTTATATAGTTTTCTTTTTTTATATAGTCTTGTTTAGTCTTGTCTTTAGTATAGTATTGGTGAGTGTATAGGTGAGTGTAGTGATGAGTGTATAGGTAAGTGTAATGGGTTGTGTAACTTTCAGGATACAGTAAATAGTAATTCGAGAACTTTTTTTTAACACAAAATAATATTAAGCCGGAATTTTCTTAAATCGTAAATAATACACAATGATAATTTCGCAAAAATGTGATAAAAAGTTAAAAGTACTGTACCCTATACAGCATTTTTTTCTTTTTTTCCGTCATACTTATGATTTCGGTCGATCCGGAGATGACGATTCTAGTCTAACGGCCAAATCTTTCTTATAGAATACACTACACCAAAATTTGAATAAGGCTGTCTTCCATAGCCGAAGACCTGCCAGTAATAACTTCACACATAAAACATTGCGGATATACCGAAGCCTTTTTATCAGGATTTCGGTACGGAAGAGTTATATCGATCTGATATTAAATAAATTTTAATCAATTAAATTATTAATCAATTTTATTAACTAAAATGTTTATTATGAAAAAGTTATTTTATTTGAGTTTTGTAGCAGTAGCATTGCTTTTCACATCTGTAGCCTGTAGTGATGATGACGATCCGACGCCGCCGCCTGCAAAAACACAACTGGAAGAAGTGCTGGGTAAACTAGGCGAAATGGAAAATGTAGGGGATTTTACCAGCATATTGAAAGATGTGAAGATAGATGACCTCGGAACAGAAGCACTGACAGTATTTGCGGTAGCCGACCAAACTGAAGAACCGGCTCCCGAATCGGCAAAAGCCCCAAAAGAAGGTGAAGAGGGCGAAGGAGAAGAAGAAACTGACGTAACAGCCGAAAATATTACCCGCCACATAGTAAAAGGCACATTCGACTTTCCGGCAGAGGAAGGGGATGAAGTTATCGTAGAGAGCGCAAAAGGCGACCCGCTCAGAATAGCCAAAAAAGATGGTAAAATCTGGGTAAATGACATTGAGGTCACTTCGGCAAGTGCAACTGATGCCGGACTAAGCAAAATCTACGTTGTAGCATCGGTAATTCCGGTAGTTGACATTCCTGAATTTACAGCAAACTTTGTAGTATATGCCGCCAACGAAGAATGGGCTGCAGGCGCTGCGGAAAAAGCTGTGACAGAGGGTGCGAAAATCACATTCTTCGAGCTCGAAGGGGAAGAATATGTGGAAGTGAATAGCGTAACTACCGATGCCGAAGGTAAAGCCGCGTTTGAACACTTCAATAGCGAAGGATTATTCTACAAAGTAGAACTGGAAGGCAAGACTTCGTTCCGCGATGGTTATATGGTTGTAGGATTGTTCACCACTCAGGAGCAAATAGACGAAGCGCCGGAATATAAAACAGAAACAGCACTGGACGAGTTAGGATTGGGATCATTAAGGATAGCTGATATGGACGGAGACGGTGTGATCGACGAAAAAGACAAAGTAGCATCCGGTTATCTGCCAGTGGATAACTCCGCCGAAAGCACCGACCTGTTCATCGTATCGGATACTTATAAAGCCGGTGAAGCAGAAGAATAACGTTTAGCTTTCAAGTAAGTAAAGATTCATTTGGTTAGAGAAAGCCCGGGCAAATCATTTGTCCGGGCTTCTTGTGTATAGTATTAAGAGCCTTGTTTATGGTGCTACTCTCGGCCGATGGTCGTGATAATCCAACCTTACCCTGTGCCATTCTTTCAATATCTTATCCACAAAGTGAAACTCATATTTTTCGAGATCATCAACCGAATCCCATCTGATGATTTCGACACTGCCCTCCGGCGTCTGTATTGCTCCTGCCGATGTGTACGATTTGCCCATTATGGATATAACTTTTTCTTTGGTCATACCCAGTTCTACTTTGCGCACGTTCTTTTCGGAGTACATCGCATCTTTCATAGACCCGCAGGATACGAGGGTGACGATAAGTAAAGTAATGATTAATAGTTTCTTTTGCATTTTATACGTTTTTTAGTTCTCATTAGTCAGCCATATTCTTTCAAATATATCAAAAATAATATGAGTCTGCTTTAAAAGTTATGAAATATTTTATTGCATGTACACTCACTTTCGCCTCTCTTTTAAGTGTTTTTCACTATCGCTGTATAAAATAAATTGATTAATCTGTTATCAAAATAAAAGTAATTTATCTATACAGTGAGAAAGAATGAAGAATGAAGAATGGCGCAAGCGATCTATAATACTCAATTTAACTTTTCATTATTAATTATTCATTATTAACTATTAATTATAAAATTATGTTACAAATCGAAATCAACAACCAAAAAATCTCCGTGCCACAATCATGGGCCGACCTTAGCCTTGCCGATTATGAAAAATGGTTTAAGCGCATACCGCAAGACCAGACAGAATATGTGCAGATGGTGGCTGATATTTGCAAACTGGATGCCGGCGAGTTACTCAACTCCCGTCCTCTGCAGTTTAATGCTGTATCTGATGCTATCCGCTTTGTTTCTAATACCGATGTGGAGCCGGATACACACGTAAATATCGATGGGCGGGACTACTTTATTTCCCCATCGGATCAGCTCACACTAGGCGAATGGATAGACATAGAACAAACGCTGGAAAGTGACAGCCCGACCAAGATTTCGGAAACACTTGCCATCGTATGCCGACCTGCCGGAGAAAGCTACAATACGGTGACTGTCACACAGCGCAAAGAGATGTTCCGCCGCCTGTCGTGTGACAAAGCCTTGCCGTTGGTAGCTTTTTTTTTGCACAGAAAGAAAGAATCAGAAGCGATTTTGCACCATTATTCAACGGTGGTGGCTCAGGCAAACCGGTTTCTAAAGGATACAAAGACTTTTGTAATAAATGGGGGTGGTATAAAACGATTGCCGATCTGGCGGAGGATAAAATATACTTATTTGACCAAATCACTGGAAAAGCAGTTGTCGAAGTTTTCGGATTCCTCCTTTACCGGATAGATAAGATGCGGACTGAGGATGAACAGTATAAATTTGAAAGGCAGATAAGGAGATAAAACGAAGAATAATTATGCAATGTAATCGCACGGGAACAGGGAATAATATAAGGATTATTTGATATTGGATGAAATATTTTGAGTAAGAAGATTATTAAACTTTATATATCAAAAAACTATTAGTAAAAGTAGATATAGTATATATAATATCACTTGCGGATGAAGAACCTCCTGAATATACTACATAGCCAACATCTGAAGGTTTGACATTATAAACTATATCACTTGCGGATGAAGAACCTCCTGAATATACTACATAGCCAACATCTGAAGGTTTGACATTATAAACTATATCACTTGCGGATGAAGAACCTCCTGAATATATTACATAGCCTGCAACTGAAGGTTTGACATTATAAACTATATCACTTGCGGATGAAGAACCTCCTGAATATATTACATAGCCTGTATCTGTACGTTTAGCATTATAATGTAATTTAGATGGCGGTTCGGATACAGGACTAGAATAAATATCTTCTTCACAACTATTAAAGCTGAAGCTAAGTAATGAGGCCAATAAAATATATAGATACTTCTTCATGATTTTAGGTATTATTACTTATAAATATAGACTTTAGAATTAATAATTGGTTTAATCCATTATTAAAAATAATAAACTTTATCTATACTATAAAAACTTATGGCAAAGAAAACAATAAACGTTGATATTGAGATCAATACAAAGAAAGCAGAGGAAGCAGTTTCCAAGTTTGGCAAATTTCTGGGAGTAGAAGATATCCTGATTGCAAACTTTTATAAACATTCCGGAAACGTGATAGACAATATCGGGCAGATAGCAACGGCATCGGCAGAAGTAGCCGCGCGCGTGGAGGCACTAAACACGCTGAACCTGAAAGCATTCGGCACCGTGGAGAAACTCAACGAAGCACGCATGCAGGCACTTGTGGCCGAAATAGAAGCCGAAGCCAAAAAAGGAAAGGCGATAGAACAGACCAATGCCTTATACAAAGAAAAAGAACAGTTGCTTATAGAACAAAGCGAAACGGCAAAAAAGAAACTGGAAAAAGAATATGCCCTGATAATAGAATCAGCTAAAAAAACCGGGGCAGACATTACCATTTACGACAAACAGAAAAATGACAGCCTTGCCGCCCTCGACAAAAAACTGAAAGAAGATCTGAAGAAAAACAATGAGGAACACTTTTTTGCTCAGAAAACCTTTGTAGACAAAGGATTGAAAGAGACGACCGAATTGCTGACAAAGAATATCTATCATGGCAAACAAAAACTGGATAAAGATTCGGAGGAGAAGATAAAACGGCTCAATAAAGAAGCGGCAAAAAAAGAAGAAATCCTGAAAAACTGGAACAATGAGCAGATAAAAAACTCCCAAGCCAATATGAAAGGTCTGGCTGAGATTGAAGATGAGCGCAGAGCACGGGCCGAGGCCATTGAAACTATACATAGGGCCAAAATGGCCAAAATAAACGAAGACGCCGCCAAAAAAGCCAAAGAAACATCCGACGAAGCGGCTAAGGAAACAGTCAAGCAAGCTGAAGATACAGCTAAAAAGACCGAAGAAGTGGGAAAGAAAGCAGAAAACTCATTCAAAGGAATTATCAATGTCGGCGAAATGTCGCGCAATATAGAGGAAGGTCTTAAGTACCTCAAACATTACGACGACAGCCTCACAGCTTCTATGATACACGAGATAACACGCTTCAATCAACTGAAAGAGACGTATAAGGACGACAAAGAAATGGTGGAAACAATAGGAAAAGAAAAAGCTGCCATACTGAAAAAATACACCGATGAAAAAATCCGCATCGAAGAAATGATTACTACCGCCGAAAAGAAAGAGCAGGGCCTAAGGCTGGAGCAAATGAAACAATATGCGGCAAAAGGACAGGAAATAACAAATAGCATAAAAGGGGCATTGACTCAGACCGCCGACTATTTGGGTACGGCATTTACTGCGATTAGTAGTGTATATAAGGCAGAGGTAGAAGCAATAGATGAAGATATAAAACATCTTAAAGCTAAGAATGATGGAATTATAAAAGAAGCAGAAAATAGGACTAAAGTCATAACAGATTTAGAAGCAAAACTAAAAGAAGCTACTGAAACTAACAATGGAGAAGCCATACGAAGTTTAACAGAAAAACTAAATGCAGAAAAAAGTGCTGCAGCTGAATCGATAAAAATAAAAGAAGAAACTGAAAAAAAAGAAAAAGAACTAACAGAGAAAAAACTTAAAAAGCAAGCCGAACAAGAAAAAATAGAAAAACTCAACCGCAAAGCCACATTAATAAAAAATATCGGTGAAGCCATAGCCAATGTAGCACAAGGAGCAACCAAAGCCTTATCTTATGGCCCTATTCTCGGTCCTATACTGGCAGCGGTAGTTACCGCAGCAGGTGCCATTCAGGTGGGCATAATGACCAAGCAGCTTGCTAAATTTGCCGATGGCGGATTACTTAATGGCAAACGCCATGCGCAAGGCGGCATGCGCATAGAAGGTACAAATATAGAAGTGGAAGGTGGCGAATATGTTATAAACAGAGAATCAACGAGTAAAAATCTAAGCTTGGTTCGTTACATTAATTCACAACGTAAGGAACTGACACCTACGGACGTTACAGGATTCTTCGCCAGAGCATCACAAGGCTTCGAACTGCCATTCCAACGGGAATTTGCCGCGGGAGGGATGATGCCACCGATAGAAACGCCAAACACGATTGATAATGAGGCACTTATTGATGCCATAAAATCTATAAAAATTAATTCGAGAGTGGCTGTTACGGATATTATCCGTGCACAGGAAAATGCAGTGCAAGTGGATAGATGGTCGGGAAATTAATAGGTATTACTCCCTGTATATATAGTCCATCTATCATCATAATATTTTGTAAGAGTTAGTAAGGGAGTACCAAGAGGGGTACTTCCTGTATATATAGTCCACCTATCATCATAATATTTTGTAAGGGTTAATAAGGGAGTACCAAGAGGGCTATTTCCTGTATATATAGTCCACCTATCATCATAATATTTTGTAAGGGTTAATAAGGGAGTACCAAGAGGGCTATTTCCTGTATATATAGTCCACCTATCATCATAATATTTTGTAAGGGTTAATAAGGGAGTACCAAGAGGGCTATTTCCTGTATATATAGTCCACCTATCATCATAATATTTTGTAAGGGTTAATAAGGGAGTACCAAGAGGGCTATTTCCTGTATATATAGTCCACCTATCATCATAATATTTTGTAAGGGTTAATAAGGGAGTACCAAGAGGGCTATTTCCTGTATATATAGTCCACCTATCATCATAATATTTTGTAAGGGTTAATAAGGGAGTACCAAGAGGGCTATTTCCTGTATATATAGTCCACCTATCATCATAATATTTTGTAAGGGTTAATAAGGGAGTACCAAGAGGGCTATTTCCTGTATATATAGTCCACCTATCATCATAATATTTTGTAAGGGTTAATAAGGGAGTACCAAGAGGGCTATTTCCTGTATATATAGTCCACCTATCATCATAATATTTTGTAAGGGTTAATAAGGGAGTACCAAGAGGGCTATTTCCTGTATATATAGTCCACCTATCATCATAATATTTTGTAAGGGTTAATAAGGGAGTACCAAGAGGGTTATTTCCTGTATATATAGTCCACCTATCATCATAATATTTTGTAAGGGTTAATAAGGGAGTACCAAGAGGGCTATCTCCTGTATATATAGTCCACCTATCATCATAATATTTTGTAAGGGTTAATATTATAGTACTCTCTTTACCCTCTCCCCCTCTCACATACACCCCATCCCTATTAAACACAATATCCCCATCAGCTTTTTCTCCGGCACGGATATAGTCGCCATCGATATTAAAGACCACATCGCCTGTTTTTTTCTCTCCGGCACGTATCAGTTTGCCGTCGATATTAAATACAATGTCGCCAGTAGCCTTTTCCCCTGCACGGATATAATCGCCGTCGATATTGAATACCGCATCGCCCAATGTAGATTTCCCCGCACGGATGAGGTTGCCGTCGAGGTTAAAGACGATATTTTCCTTTTCCACAGGCGGGGGTATGGGTGGTTCGGGTTCGGGGATATAGGGGTCGTTCTTGTCGCCGCATGTGGAGAAGGTGAAGATAAATAATAAGAATAGTATGTAGTAGAATGGTTTCATAAGGTTTAGTATTAGTATCTACAAATATAGACTGAATAATTTGGTTAAAGTTTAATAAGCACAATCAAAATTCTCAAGGCGGTATGCGCATCGAAGGTACAAATATAGAAGTGGAAGGTGGCGAATATGTAATCAATCGTGAATCTACGTCTAAAAATCTCGGTTTAGTACGCTATATAAATTCCCAGCGAAAGGAACTAAGTGTAACAGATATGACAGGCTTTTTCGCCAGAGCATCACAGGGTTTCGAGCTGCCATTTCAACGGGAATTTGCAGCAGGCGGGCTAATGCCACCGATAGAACCGACTTCTTCTATAGATAACGAAGCTCTGATACATGCGATAAAAAATATTCGTATAGAATCGAGGGTAGCAGTTACCGATATTATCCGTGCACAGGAAGATGCAGTGCAAGTAGATAGGTGGTCAGGAAATTAATTGTTATTCTATTGTTGGGGTTTGGGAATACAAGCCCCGGCAATAAAAAATACAATAGAATGGAGAAAAGGCTAATAGTAATTATTACCTAGATATATTTTATAGTCATCATCCAACCATTTGATTATCCTAAAAACTGGCTGTCCGCCTGTATTATTTCCCGGATATATTTTATAGTCATCATCAAACCATTTGATTACTCTAAAAACTGGCTGTCCGCTTGTATTATTTCCCGGATATATTTTATAGTCATCATCAAACCATTTGATTACTCTAAAAACTGGCTGTCCGCTTGTATTATTTCCCGGATATATTTTATAGTCATCATCAAACCATTTGATTACTCTAAAAACTGGCTGTCCGCTTGTATTATTTCCCGGATATATTTTATAGTCATCATCAAACCATTTGATTACTCTAAAAACTGGCTGTCCGCTTGTATTATTTCCCGGATATATTTTATAATCATCATCAAACCATTTGATTACTCTATACATAATATTACTGTATTCACTCACTCCTCTCAAATACAATCTATCTATATTAAGAACAATATACCCATCAGCTTTTTCTCCGGCACGGATATAGTCGCCATCGATATTAAAGACCACATCGCCTGTCTTTTTCTCTCCGGCACGGATCAGTTTGCCGTCGATATTAAATACAATGTCGCCAGTAGCCTTTTCCCCTGCACGGATATAGTCGCCGTCGATATTGAATACCGCATCGCCCAATGTAGATTTCCTCGCACGGATGAGGTTTCCGTCGAGGTTAAAGACGATATTTTCCTTTTCCTCAGGCGGGGGTACGGGTGGTTCGGGTTCGGGGATATAGGGGTCGTTCTTGTCACCGCAGGCAGCAAAGAACAGGCAACAGGCTAAGAATAAGCCCCCTAGCCCCCGCAGGGGGAATATAGAGGATATGTGGGTGGGTAGTTTCATGTGATATTTGTTTCAAGATTTAAAGTTTCAAGATTTCAAAATTGAAAAACATAATCTTGAGATTATGAAATTTTGAAATCTTGAAATTATACGTCCTACAAATATAGACTGAATAATTTAACAAAAGTTTAATACTCACAATGGAATTTTCCGATGGTAAATCATTATCAAATTTCAAAAACTTTATCTATACCATAAAAACATCACCAATAACAAAAAGGATATGATAAACAACATTCTACAAATCTTTCGCCGACAGGCGCAGCAACACAAGACCATCAGGGCCTTTTATTACAACCGCAATTACGAACTCGGCAGCGGCAAGGAAACCCATCCCCTGTTCTGGCTCGAAGACCCGCTCACGGGGCGTAATCAGGACAATGTATTCACCAATTCGGTAAACTTTTCCATCCTGTTTCTTCCTTCCACCGAAGAGTCGGTGCATCACCTGCAAAACCTCGCTTTCTCCATCGGGCTGAACATCGTGGAACGGATAAAGAAAAATCCGGATTATGGTATCAGTATCCGCCCCGACTGGACATACACCACCCTGCGCGACTATTACGACAACAATGCCTGCGGTTGCCGCTTTTCGGTCAACTTCACTCAGGCGAATATGCAAAACCTTTGCCTGATAGACGAACAGTTCAATACGGATAATCAGTTTGAAGACGAATCCCTTCTGCCCGGTTTCGATATACTTCCGGCGAACAATTGTGAGGTATTCGTGCAAAAGCTACCCGACTTCGACATCAAAACCCGTAAATAATGGATACAGCGATTACAAAAGTCATAGAGGCTATCGCGGCCGATGTGTTGAAGCTGTCGCAAACCATACTGTCGGACAATAAGGTGGGCACAAATGCCAAAACAGGCAAAAACACGCTCAAAAGCAGCACACTACAAGAGAGTGTAAGAGTGGAAATCCGCAAGATAGGCGATTCGGTGGTGATAGAAACCCTGTTCGACAATTATATTGACTACATCGAGCAGGGACGAAAACCCTGCACAGGCAAGCAACCGCCAATCGACGCATTACGCGACTGGGCTTTATCGCGCGGCATACCTACCGACAACAGTACGCTGTTCCTGATCGGCAGGGCTATCCGGCGCGACGGCTACAGGGGGCGTCCGGTACTGGCAATGCTGGAGGAGGAAATAGAAAAGCAATGGGACGGCAAATGGGCGGATATGCTTTTTGATGCAATAACAGATGAGTTAAGTAAATATTTTGAATAAAACAGTAAGTAAAAAATGAAAAATATAATAAATAAAATAGCACAGATAGACGAGCCGGAAATAGTTTCATTGGCCGGAAATCCCAATTTTGTAGTATTCGAAAGTGTGATAGAGAAAGAATCTGCATTAAACAATAAAATTGATTTCAACTTACAGGTTTTAAAAGTAAATGATATAGCAGAAAGTGAAACCGGGTTTGAGTTTATTGATACATCATCAAGTACCTCCCACAAATTTACAGGTACAGACAATAAGAGTAAAGTCAATAATACCACATTCCATATAAACAGAGAAAGTGTTGTCATTACAACAGAAAACATAAGAAAATGCCTGCTTTCCGATCCCTTCTTCAAAGGGAATTTCGATATATCGATACCCCTTATCATCAATGGAGCCGAAATTAAAAATGGGACAACAATCAATATCGTCTCGAAAGGTTACGGTACAGCATATACTTTCAAATCGTTTAAACCTGAAAACAGTGATTTTATTAGCATCAATGGAAATTATACTCAATCATACTATCCCGACTCCATTCTCGGAGATGACGAAAATTGCGAAATACAACTCGACATTTACAAAGACACAGGTATATCGCCGGGCATAAAGGATTATACCAAAATGGGAACATATGCCACGACCCTATCCAAGTCTTATTTCGGAATGCCTTTGTGGTTCGATATGAATACAATGTGGGCTAATACAAATACATATTCGGATAAATTTCTCGAAGGAAGAGGCTGGTGTAATACAGGTACAATGACCGATTTTCGCTTTATAGCCAAGCGTTTCAATGGTGTCGACACCGAAACGTTCTACCATTCTGATATCCTGTTTGCTCTTACTGGATACGACCGTAATCTGGAAAAAAATAATTTATCGGAATATGTTTATGACATCAGCCAAAACAATGAGATAGAGTCATTGACCCGGCAGCCTGTACTTACTCATATCAGGGGACAGAAGCAATATTTCAACTTTATCCTCTCCGATCCTGCGCCCGAAAGTAACGACACGCAGTGCAAACTGGGCATATTATACAAAGTTTACACACAAGCCGATAGTTATCTGGACTACAAAATTTCAGATGTACAAGACAAGAGTGACTACCACACCGTAAATACAGCATGCCTCGACATAGATAAAATAGTACTGGATAAATATGCTAAAGCGGGCATTGTAAGAGTATATTTGTGTCGCGACGGCAAAGCTATAAGTAAACCTCTAACCTATAGGATACTTCCCGACTGTCTGTACAAAGTGAATGACTTTGCATTCCTGGGCTCGCTCGGAGGATGGTGTTCCTTCAATTTCGGAGGTACGGAACAGACTGATTTTAAGTCGGAAACCACAACCATTCATCGCACCCAGACACCGGGATATACAACCAGTAGCCGGATAGAATCGGTCTTCAATAAAGACGTGACAGAGCAGTTTACGGTACAAACCTTACCCATAAACAGGGAAGTGGCCGAATGGTTGAAGGAAATCAGTGTGTCGATAGCTGTTTATGAATTGTCTACTAAGCGCTATATAATAGTAGATGAGCTGAATGTGAAACACAACAGTAAGGATGACCTGTTTGTCTTACAGATGAAATATCATTATTCGGACTCGTATAATGCGAGGATAAAATAGGGTGATAAATACGACCGCTGTAAATGTGTAACAGCGGTCTATTTTGAGAACTACGATAGAGGCAGATTAAGGCCACTTGAAAGTAGAAGAACCTGCAAAACAGATAGAAGCTATGTTTATCTTAAGCTTTTTATTATTTTTGTAAAAAGAATAGTTATGACAGCCGAACAGATATTAAAAGAGCATGGTATTAAGAAAACTGTATGCCGCAAATGTATTATCGATAAACTGATACAAAGCGAAGATACTGCGTTGACCGAAAATGAGATCAAAGACGCATTCTCTGATCTGTTTGACCGTGTAACATTCTACCGTTCTCTGAAAACCCTGGAAGAATCTAAGGTTATTCATCGCATTGTGCTCAATAGTAATGTAGTCAAATATGCCCTGAATGGTCAACTGGTCTTATCGAAGATACATCCTCACTTTCATTGCTCTATATGCGACAGGGTTATATGTTTGGATTCGTCCATCTTAGATAATAATCTACATTTGCCCAGCGGCTACAAAGTGGAGTCACTACAGCTTCTATTTGAAGGTACTTGCCCGGATTGCCTGAAAAAATAAATCCGGACATACAATTAATATATCCGGATCTGACGGGAATTAATATTAATTTCTGTCTTTTATTTTCAAGCTTATTGCTCTTAGTTGCTGCCATCCGGCCTTATCTGTTAACCGTACCATAAAATGATAATCTCCGGTATCAATATCTCCGGGCACGGAGATCTCGTTATCAGCCTCAAACCTTGTTTTTCCTGAAGGTATGGAGAAATCCTGATTATAGACAAATGCTTTTACAGGAGTTTTCTTTGGTTCCAGGTCACACTCCACATCATCTGTACTATGAGAATGGTGATCGAAATTATTATGAATTTCGATATTATAATTACCTAACTCGCGGTTATCGGCAAATACAGCTCTAAACGGGAAACTCTCTCCTCTGTAAAGGACAATACAGTTTTGAGGAAAAGCACTGTCACCTGTCATATCAATACTTGGTTTTTCCATATCCTTGCCGCCGTCTTCATCATCATTGCTACACGCCACCGAAAAAAGGCAGATAAGGCTATATAATATAATCTTTTTTTTCATCCTGTTTCTTATTTTAGCGGATAGCCTTCGGATAAAGATTATCCGCTATTTAATGGTTATTATTACGCTCCGGTAATAGTCAATTTTTCTTTTATCGTTTTATTGGCTCCTTTAGCATCGTTGATTCTTATTTCCATTATATATTCGCCGGCCACTGCATCTGTTGCTTTCAGATGTTTGTGAAAAATATACTCTTTCACATCTCCGGCAATAAATTCATCGGAATATGTTTCGTTAAAAGCATAAGTTGCCGGAGTTGCCTCTTTATAGATACGGACACGAATAGATTTTATAGCATCAGTTGCATCTACTTTAAACTCGGTATGGATGTTTGATGCCACAGCAGAGTTGTTGTTTCCTATTTCCAAACCTGACACTGCGATCCCTGTTTCTTTAATCTCTATATCCATCGACTTTTCGAGTGATTTCCCGTTTTTATCATATACTTTGAAGTGAAGGTGATAATCCCCAGCAGGAGCATTACCGGGTATAAGTATATGCTTATGGAAGTCTTTCAGTTCTGTTTCACCTGTATATGTATAAGTAGTATCCATATCAAAAGCGGCAGTTTCTCCTTCGCTATGTATTTCTACAAATACCCTGTCAATTCCATTTTCAGCCTTAATAGACGTTGCCTCTACTACCGGAGCCGTACCGATGTATCCGGTTTTGTCGTGAGGGAAATCATGTCCCGATCCAAAATTCAAACCTTCAATCGTAATATTTACAGGTGCAGATTCGATTGCCAGCTCCGATTCTACGGTTGTAGTTTGTCCCGACTGGTCAGTAACAGTAAAGTGCAAGTGGTAATCTCCGGCAGGAGCATCAGCCGGGATATCGATATGCTCATGGAAATCTGCATTCTTCACCCCTATGTATTTACCATCCTTATATGATTTTTCGATTCTGAAACTACCTCCGTCTTCCTGATGGATTTCTATATCGATCTGTTTTATTAAACCGTCAGCGATAATACCACCCTCGAGATGCAGGTCGCTTCCGGCAACTGCTTTTTTATTATTCTCACTGCCTATTTCCGTGAGGTTTATAGCCGGTTTGGGAAAGACGGGACCGTTATCATCGTCATCACTACTACACGATGAGAATACTAATAAACACAGGTTTAAAAGGAGTGCTGCTCCCCATACAATTTTTTTATTCATAATTCTTACTTGTTTTTAAGGGATTAATCCCGATTATTAATAGGATAATTGATTTTTTCTTGATTAGAATTCGAGTCCGATCATTACCGAAAAATTACGTCCCGGTTCGGGTACATCTATCAGGCGATAATAACTTGTATGGTCGTAATATCTTTTATTAAATAAGTTTTGTCCTTGCATATTTATTTTAATTGAATATTGCTGCCAGCTAAAGCTTCTTCCGGCCGACATGTTCAGTGTCTGATAACCCTTTGTCTTATTTTCAGGAGGTACTATTTCATCCTGATCTCCGTTAATCTTATAGTTGACAGAAATGAAACCGTCTGTTCCCGCCCACTTTGCTTTCGGCATATATCTGAATCCTATATTTGCAGACCACGGCGGGGAAAATGGCAATGTATAGCCTTTCTTTTCGCCTGATAACTGTTCTGCATAAAGATATTCACCTTTGAGATCAGCTTGCAGATTCTCGGATAACCTGATATTCAGTGCAGCTTCGAAACCATACCTAATCACTTTGCTCTGCGTATAATAGTACATCTGCAATCCTTCATAATAACCCGCTGTGGGATTGAGGTATATATAGTTAGGAAAGTAATTGAAGTAAGGATCGAGCTGAATATCCAGAAGGCCATTGTTCCAATTGATTCCAAGGTCTAATTGATATGATTCTTCCGGTGAGAGGTCCGGTTCTCCTTTTTCGTAACGGAATATGTGGTAATTCACACCGTCAGAACCCAGCTCTTTTGCGACGGGTGTGCGAAAGCTTTTTCCTATATTCGCCTTAAAATTCCACTGATCCGTATTGTAATTAATCCCCGCCGACCAAGTCAGGCTGTTAAATGTCCGCATTAAATCGGCTGACCGTTCTTTATAGATGGAATCGCCTTTTCCTACCGGGGTTTTATACCAGTCGTTATAGCTCCGAATATGTGTATTTATATGATCGAAACGCATGCCTGCACTGAATATAAGATCATCAGAAATGTGGTAACGATCATATATGAAGCCACCCAAAGAAGTCGAGTTAAAATCAGGAATGACAAATCCCCATCCATCCCGTTTATTATTCTGATGTTCTGCATTTATCCCAACGTTTACATTGTGCTTACCTGCTAATAAGTATTTTAACAGGATATTCGCTGTATAAGTATTCTTGTTGAATTTTCGTTCCAATGAATTCGGCGGCATCGGCATATATCCATGCGATACAGCTTCGGCCTGTTCCTTGCGAAGATTATTCTGATATGAAAAGTTACCTTCGAGACGAAATCGACCTAGCTGCCAAGCCGAACTATTTACAATCTTCAGGTGATTGACCGAATGAAAAGGCAGGTCTATATCCCTTGCCGATTTATCATAATCTATATCCGAAAGGCGGACTTCCAATCCGTGGGCATCGGCAAAAAAAACCGCTTTTGGCATATACATTCGATATCTGGAAATCTGACTTGAATCGTTCCGAAATATATCCCAGTGTAACTCCTGCATTCTGTTCTTTGCCCGCAGTATTCCGTAATCTACGGTCTTTGAGCTTGATATAATAAGAATAATATTGGATACTGTCGGTGGGTACCTTATAGTCAGCATAGTCTATCAATGTCATATTAGCTTTATAATAGAACTTGTCTTTCCGGCCTGCCAGTTGCGAGAAAAGCCCAATAGATTCGTTATTGGTTCGGGCAAAAAGATTGAGTCTGCCTTCAAATGTATTTACGGGAACATAATCACTCTGCATATTTATTACTCCGCCAATAGCATCAGAGCCATACAATAACGATCCCGGCCCCTTAATTATCTCGATATTATCTATTGCAAATTGATCTATTTCCAACCCATGATCTTCTCCCCATTGCTGGCCTTCGTGTCTAATCCCGTTTTCGACGACAATCATTCGATTGAAACCTAATCCTCTTATTGCCGGCTTAGACTGTCCCGAACCAATATTCATCGCTTTGACTCCGGGTATTCCTTCAAGACTTTGCATCAGGCTACCCGAAAAGTTCTCTTCAATGTAAGATTTGTTCACTTTAATGAGGTTTTGAGAAGATCCCATTTGAATATTTCTCTTACTATCTCCACTGACAACCACTTCGTTTAGCTCCATATCATTCTTCCTCAGTATGAAATTCCGTTTAAGATCACTTGCGACAGTGAATGGTACGGATAGTGGAAAATATCCCAGGGCATCGATATGTATTGTTACTAATTTTGATCCGGATAATGTAAGCTGGAAAAAACCATTTCGGTCGGTCTGCCCTACAATATGGCTTCCATCAATTAAAACCGTTGCTGCTTCTATCGGCGCCTTGTCTTCATTCATTACAAACCCGTTGATTCTGAAAGAAGATTGAGCAGGCAAGTCAATACCTATAAAAAGGAAAGCCAGATATATATAAATTAATTTCATTCGCTTTTTTTATAAAAAATACTAGTTATTATCCGTCAGTAATTGGTTCTGATAATCATTGTATTCAAAGTTCATGCAAAGGCAAACTTCCATTTTCGTTTACATTTTCATGCACGCCTTGTCCAACTAAATACAATTTTGTCCACACATCCACATATGAAACAAGAATACAAATGTAATTAAAATTCATTTGCAACAATGTTGCATAATTAAATTTTTATTGTATTTGTTGAAATTTTTAAGGATTAAGAAAAATTGGTTATCGATATAAGTGCCTAGAATAAGAATATTGTTTTGAACATATTGCCTTAAATCAGTCCAAACATATTTTATTTATTAGTGTTAATTAAGAATAAAACCCTTTCGTCTGAAAATAAAAACGAATAATTTTGAAGAAACTTTCCTCTAATTCATAATGTACAATGGCTTCCAAGGTTTTAATTATTGAAGATGACAATACATTCGGAATTGTCCTTAAGAAATGGTTTGATAAAAATGGATATGACGCATGCGTTAAATCTACTTTAGATGAAGCCAAAAAGGATTTGCTAAAGACTGATTTCAAGTTAATTATTACCGACCTGAGACTCCCTGACGGAGACGGGATAATGCTGCTGGCATGGATAAGAGAGAAGAAAATAAACACCCCCGTAATTGTCATGACCGGCTACGGAGAGGTTCAAAGTGCGGTTGCAGCGATTAAACTGGGAGCTTTTGATTATATGGAAAAACCTGTGAATCCGGATATTCTAAGATCAAAAATAGATGAGGCCCTAAATTATACTCCCGCTGAAATACCAAAAGAAAATACTCCCGCAGCAAATATTGTGTATGGCAACAGCGCTCTATCCAAACAGATGTATGAGCATATAAAGCTGGTTGCACCTACACACCTGTCTGTACTTATAAGAGGCGAAAGCGGAACCGGAAAAGAATATACCGCACGAATGATACACGACAACAGCCAAAGGAAACAAGCTCCTTTTGTAGCTGTGGATTGTGGCAGCTTATCTAAAGAATTGGCGCCAAGCGAACTGTTCGGACACCTGAAAGGATCATTCACCTCGGCCATTGCAGATAAGAAGGGTGTATTTGAACAAGCAGGGGGAGGAACTGTTTTCTTAGACGAAGTAGGAAATTTGTCTTACGAGGTGCAAGTTCAGTTGTTACGTGCGATACAGGAACGTAAAATACGTCCGGTAGGCTCCGCAACCGATATTAAGGTAGACGTAAGGGTGATAGTTGCTACTAACGAAAATTTGGAAACGGCTATTTCCGAAGGGCGTTTTCGTGAAGATTTATATCACAGGTTAAATGAATTTACTCTGATAGTCCCCCCTTTACGTGAGCGTAAGGAGGATATTGTCCTTTTTGCGAATAGTTTTTTATCTGAAGCCAATAAAGAATTGGAACGAAATGTGGAGCGGTTCTCGGAGGAAAGTATGTCTATACTGAAACAATATCGCTGGCCGGGAAACCTCCGTGAATTAAGGAATGTCATACGCAGAACCGTATTGTTTACAAAAGGAACGGAAATTACCCCCGACCTTTTACCTGAATTCATTCAGAGTCCTATACAAACTGAACAGATCTTATTGCCGGCAGATGAGCGTGAACAAATTACCAAAGCCCTGAAAATAACAAAAGGAAATAAGACCAAAGCGGCAAACCTACTCAATATAGATAGAAAGACTCTTTATAACAAAATGCACCAGTATGGTATGGATATTTAATGGGTTTTCAAATAATTTTCGGTCTCGGTTATTATCTGTTCCGCATATTCAATAAGCTCAATTACATCCTCCTCCCATTGGGGATACAATATGGACGTTCCATCTGAACGGTGAGTGTCCAGCCTCTTCAATATATCTAACTTCTCCACTGCTCCGACCTGTATAAACATTGGCTTCATTTTATGGCTGATAAACTGGGCCATATTATAATCACTATTGAGTAGAGCCTGTTTTAGTTTACCGGTATTTTCCTTTGTAGAATCGACAAAAGATGCCAAAACCTCATGTAATGCTTCGGAGTCTCCTTCTAGCATTTTATCGAGCGAGCCAACGCCTTCTGCTCTTTCATCTTTTTGCCGTCCTCCAAACAGCAGCCTTAAGTCACCTCCCGATACAGGTTTCTTTATATAGGCGCTAAACCCCATTGCCATAAAATATTCATTATTAACATCTTCCTGGGCTGTAATCACTGTAACGGGTATATTTATCCCACTGTGCTTTATCCTGTTTAAAACATCAATACCATTAAAATTTTCCATCTCCATATCTGTCAATATTTCATCATATTGGTCGATTTTTGTTATTATATTTTCAAAATCAACTATATTGCCACATATGGATGGTATATGCCCTAACTCTGATAACATATTACGGATAATTATCAAATAAGACATATCATCGTCTACTATCAATATTTTCTTCGGAATAAAGGTATCATTTATAAATACCTCGCTTGCAGGGATAGATATTTCAGTTCTGGTCCCCTGCCCTTCTGTGGAAGTAACTTTTATATTTCCCTGAAATAAATCGACCAAACCTTTTACTACATACATTCCAAATCCTGAGCCTTCCGATAAATGTGAATTCTGATCAACCCGGCTAAATGGCAGGAATATATCTTTGATTTTATTTTCAGGTATACCAACGCCTGTATCCTCTACTGTACAATATAATCTGGAATCAGAGAATCTTACATCAAATCGAATAGAACCGTCTAATGTATACTTAACGGAATTAGATAATATATTTATAAGTATTTGTTTGATCTTTAAAGAATCGGACGACAATATCAAACTTTTATCGAAGTCGAACGAATAGACTAATGTAAGGTTCTTCTTATCTGCAAGGGGAATAAACATTTCTACAGTCTGCTTGCACAGGTCGTACAGATTAAAGTTACGGCTCGATATATTCGATGTACCCTGTTCGATACTCGAAAACTCCAGAAGGTTACCCAGCAAGGCAAGAATATATTCTCCCGAATCTTTCATAGTACGCACTTCGTGATGTAGAAACCCATTGTTTGTTTCTTTCAATTCCAATGTCCCCAGTATAGAATTAAGAGGCGTTTTTATGTCATGTGAAACAGACAGTAACAGTTTATGCCGGCTATCCATAACTTGCTTAATTCTCAGATTTGCTTGTTCTACATTCTTTCGCAATCTATAGCTCTTGTTTACATCATTAATAATGAGCAATATAAATATAAAAATCAGGATAAGAGAGACAATACTGCTTACTATCGAATAAGTATTGTTGTTCCGGATCAGTTGTTCACTTTTCTGGATTTCATCAAGCCTGGCCTGAACAGTTTGATTATACAAGCCAATCAGTAGTGTCGTGATTTCAGAAGAAATTTCCTGATCTGCTACAATGAGGTTGCTCAAGTTTTTCTCGATAGATATAATTCTTTTTAAATAGTCGTCTTTCGCTTGTTCTGCTATTTCTGTGACTTCCGAAACTACATGGAGGGTATCGTTTTTCGGCATAGTCAAAGTATCCAGTCTGGCTGTGGTAATTGAAGTCACAGTATCAGCCCCTTTTGAAGCAGAAAACAATTCCCCCAATTTCCGCCAAAATCCTTTCTTGGCACCCGAATAAATTACAGTATCCTGTACGGTGGTAGTGATCAAAACTGTATCTTTCTTGACAACAGGGTCAATGTCTTTCAATATTTCATTTATAGACTCTATGGGGTTTTTATTATTGAATTGCCTATTCAAATTTGAAACAATCACCCCTTTCTTTATCAAAAGATTATTAATTTGTTGTAATTTTTCGTTGTGTAACGGGTTTATATGACTAAGAGAATCCATTAGCTGTTCCACAACATTCAGGCTTTCATTGAAAGATTTATAATGTTTTATTTGTTTTGTAGACACATACATATTTACTTTCGACTGTGATGCGTTTACCGAATCAATCAATTTGTTGACTAATGATAACTCTTTATAGTACTGCGAAATACTTCTTTTCTGATCATCAATATCATCTCTTAGTTTATATATATAAATAAGCATACCGCCACAGATAACAGCCACAATTACATATATCAATATAGCTTTGAACCTTATATTTTTTTCGAGAGTTTCTGACATATTTCCAATATTTCCATTAATACATATATAAAACGAACAAATAATTATTCTATTTAGTTTTCCACAGTCCAAATTGTGGAAATTTTCCACAGTTCTACAATTTCATTTTTATCACCCCATTAAGAACATTCACACAAAACACTATATTACAACAACTTACAAAGAAGAAGAAGATTTATATTCTTTTTGGCATAGCTATTGCAAATTATATAGTGTAACGGAAGTTTACACATTTATACCAATTAATAGTAATTTAAAAATTTGGAGACATGAAAACAATGAAATTAATGATGTTAGCCATTGCGATAGTTTTTGGAACATCAGCTTTTGCAATGTACAAAGTTTATCAGTTGAGAATAATGCAGTCGTTGCTATTAGCCAATCAAACGATGACGGATATGTAGACGTGAAGTTTGAAGACCTGAACGAGAAAGTACAAGCTGCTATTCAAGGGTACACAGAATCATATAATGTCACAGCTCTTGCCTACAACGCAGACAAAAAACTTACTAAAGTAACCTTATCCTCAAAATCGGATGAAAGCATTAAAGTTGTTATTCTGGACGACGAAGGTAAGGAATTTGTAGAAACTGCTGCCGAATAAATTAGTTCCAATCTACATCTGACAATTTTAGTAAATAAAAGGAAATACCTGGGTATTTCCTTTTATTATTTTGCATACACTCCATAAAACGCTGATTACAAAACATATAACCATTATAAATCTTAAATAAATTGTCTACACAATGACAGGCTGAAGTAATATTATTCCTGATAACTGCGATCCTCCTTATAATGAGTCGAAGGTGTAAACAAACCCTTTAATTCCCTCTTAGTAAAAGATATATCAGGAGAGAAGCGATCGGAATTCATATAATTACAAATTGTACGATAAAACTGTTCGCCCTCCGGTTTTTCTCTAATTTTATCAAGATCCGTCATACAAACAAGGAGTTTTCCTTTTTCAACTTTCATTTCAAATATAAGGCCTAAACGATGATTCCGTTCTACATTATCTACAACTTGTACTATTGGATTATAAGCAGATGGGATTCCATCTAATATGAAAGGGCGCGAATTTTTGAGAATAATCCACCATTGCCAATTGCTATAAGCTTCGGTTGGGAAGCTCCTGAAAATCGGATGTTGCGGATTTGTTAATATCGAAAGCGTACCCGGCGACACATCCCGTTTCAATGATTCCGAAATATTCTTAAACATGGCGTAATTCCAATAATCGGGAGTAAATAGTCCTCCCACACTCAGCTTTTCTATTTCACTATGTTTTGGTACATAAAGTACATTTATTCCTTTATCCAGCATTGACATGGCATTATCCAGAGAAAATGCCGTCTCGAAAGTATTACTTTGTTTTTCTGCATATTGCTGAGGATATACCCAAATATCATACCTGTTGGTTTTATCTCCGAGTTTGAGACTTAAGTTTAACTTTGTCGCTTCTTTAATCATATTCAAAGGTATATCCAGAGAGCTTACATTGCTGAGTTGCCCTTGAGCGGCATCTATGTCAAAACTCCCTTTTTGTATGATTGCATTATCTTTGGCACCGGATAAAGACCACTCAAGCTGTTTATTTCTAACAGCATCCGAAGAGTAGTTGAATACTTCCAACTGTGCTTTGAAATGCTCAGTATTTCTCCAGCAATATTTGGGCATGGAGGCTAGTAATACAATATCGGAGCAGCTCTGCGAAAATACCTGCGGGTTTACTCCGTCTTTACTATCCATAAAGGCATCAAGCAACCCTACATATGCGCTTCCCTGACCGGGATAATCCTGTAAATCGAGAAGTTGGAAACCTCCAAATCCGGCAGTTCTGAAGCACATTTCCATATCTGCTTTGTAGCATATGGCTGCAAACTGCACAGTGGCTTTATGAAAATCTTTGGCTTGCTCTATAAGTCCATTTTCAGTCAGCCGTTGTCTGAATATTTCTAAATTGTAGGGATATAACACTCCCGAATATTTACCTATTGATTCATAATCGGGATACATCTGAAACTGACCTGTTTCGTGAGCTACAATTGGTACATTACAATCAGAAACGGGTTTAGCAAATGTACGATCGGTAGATGGGTATAAACCATTCATATAGCCTCCCTCTTTAGCATCGGCAAATGAAAATGTAGTACGTGCATGCTGGCTATAGTCGTCCGAACCAACCTCGCCCCCCACTCTACTGGTGACAAAAAAATCCTCCCCTTTCTGTGGTCCTGCTGTACCCAAAGCATTGTTGGAGCCAAATGCGTATAACTTATGATTATCTCTAACTCTTAATTTTTCGACGATATCGTGCATCAAGGAGAAATCACCTCCAAGCTCATTACCTAACGCCATCATCACAAATGAAGGATTATTACCATAACTGTCGAGAATATACTCTCCTTCCTTGATTAGAAATTGGTTAAGATCTACATTTTCCCTTTTCATCTCACCCCAATACGGGAGCTCGGGTTGCATATATATACCCAGTTCGTTTGCAGCTTCAAATGCGGCTTGTGGTGGAGTCCACGAATGAAATCGGTAGTGATTGAATCCATATTCTTTTGCTATACGCATCTGGCGGATCCATTCTTCTTTATCCATAGGAGGATAACCCGTCAGTGGAAATATACAAGCATCATGCTTTCCTCTAAGGAATGTCTTGAGTGAGTTTATTGTAAATTGTGTTCCTTCTGTAGAAAAATCTCTTATACCAAAATCTATTGTCAGATAATCTTTTACGTTATTGCACCCGAGTTCAAAATTAACTTTATATAATGCCGGATCAAACTCGCTCCATAATGCTTTCTTGTCTGCCACTTTTAGTTCAAAGTTGTAAATATTCTCACCGGAAGTCAGGTCTATGGTTACACGTTGTACGGGAATAGCTATACTTTCCTTTGTATTCCAAGTATAGCCTTGTATCATTATCTCTGCTTTTCCATTTATCGATGACTTTATTTTTGCTACAACGGGAACTGTATTTGTAGAGGCAGACGGATATACATGAACCGATTCTATCAAAACTCCGTTATGAGCCTCTAGTCCGAATTTACCTATTACTCCATTCCAGTTTGTTTGTGTAGAGTTGGTCCATGCATGCGAACCTTTTATTCCATCAGGAACGGATTTTTCGCCATTATCTATTTCTATTGTAATAGTATGATTTCCTGCCGATAGTTTTCCTATATCATATATTTGGGGCGATAGTATCAATGAACTGGTTCCAACACTGTCTCCATCTATATATAGTACCGATGGTTTGGTCCGCTCCATAATAAGGCGCCATTCTTTGTCTGCCTGACCAGGTGCTATCTCTATTTCTTTTCTGTATTTTATCTTTCCTTCATAAGGGTGAAGTCTTGTCAGTTGAGCCGTATTAGTTGTATCTTGCGTCAATGGAGCCAATTTGCTTTCGTCTACCGTTCCGGGAAGGTGAATATTACCTAAATCACATTCCCACATTCCGGCTAACGATATAAAATCTCGTTCTTGAAAAACCTGTTTCTCAGCGTTGCTACATCCTGCAAAAATGCTTAAAGAGATTAATAGCAAATAAAAGTGATGGGATTGTATTGTTTTCATGGGATATTGGTCGTATATATTCTCTCCATTCGTTTTCGGCGACAAAGAGACTAATGTTATTAGTACTGAAAAAGAATAATAGATAAATTACTGTTTTGTTATCTTCATTGCAAATCCTCCACCGGGAGACATATTTAGCATCAATTTCTTATTTCCACCTATCGCGATTACCTCTTTCACATAGTCTCGAGCCGCTTTATCGGCATTTACACCATCCTTGTATATTTCGACCTGATAATTTCCATCGCCCAGAAATGACAAGTCTAATTCAATAGTCCTCGCATCCCAGTTTGTCATGGCGCCTACATACCAGATGTCATTCTTCTTACGGGCAATAGATATATATTTACCTATTTCTCCGTCCAATGCTATAGTCTGATCCCATACTGTGGGGATCTCGGAGATAAAAGCCGTGCATTCAGCTTCTTTCATGTAATTAGACGGACTGTCGCAAAGCATATTCAACGGCGATTCAAATATTACATATTGTGCCAACTGCCGGCAACGTGTACCCTGACTCATAGCCTCACTATTGACTGGTCTATAATTTTCTCTTACGGCATTCCGCATTGCCCCTTGTGTATAATCGATAGGACCGGCCAACATACGTATATAAGGCATAGTGACATCGTAAGTAACCTGATCTACATCTGTTGAAGCCCATTTCATTTGCTCAAGGCCATATACCCCTTCAAAATTAATTACATTAGGGTAAGTTTTATGAAGGCCTGTCGGTTTATAACTTCCATGATAGTCTATCAGCATTTTGTAACGGGCGGCAATACCGGCACTCCTAGTATGAAATGCCACCATTGGCTGATCGTCTCTATCCATAAAATCTACTTTAAACCCTTTGATGCCCATCTCGGAATAATGCTTACACAAGCCCTCGATATCTCTATTTAGGGCATAATATCCGGCCCACAATATTAATCCGACATTGCGTTCATCAGCATATGCAACTAGCTCAGCCAAGTTTATTTCGGGCACTACCTGCATCAGGTCTGCTTGTAGATTAACGGCCCAGCCTTCATCCAATATCACATACTCGATACCATGTTGTGAAGCAAAGTCTATATAATACTTATATGTCGGATTGTTTATTCCGGTTTTAAAATCTACGCCATATACGTTCCAGTCATTCCACCAGTCCCATGCTACTTTTCCGGGTTTCACCCATCCAAAATCTAAATCTTTTGGAGCAGAAGAAGCCAACTTATAGACCATATCGTTGTTAGCCAACTGATAATCATGTTCTGAAATAATAAATGCACGCCATGGAAATTCGCCTCCTTTGTCAAACTTAGCGATATAGTCTTCTCTCGATTCTACCTCATCTTGCAGCATATTATGGCCACCTTGCTTTGTTTCTTTCGGATAAGGGGCAAAAACACCTTTCAAACTCGCTTTAGCCGATCCGTTATATAGATACATACCGGGATAGTTCAGTAAGTCTGCTTCGGAGACAGCTATTTTTTTCCCCTTGGCTCCTTCTAT
The DNA here is from genome assembly GCF_900079725.1 of uncultured Dysgonomonas sp. Lineage (NCBI taxonomy): Bacteria > Pseudomonadati > Bacteroidota > Bacteroidia > Bacteroidales > Dysgonomonadaceae > Dysgonomonas > uncultured Dysgonomonas sp. Next base: position 4,951,241 of record NZ_LT599032.1, on the reverse strand, counting down.
TACTATTGGCAGAAAAGCCAAGCGTTCTTTATCCCATTGCGATAAATTTATGTGCTCGTAAGTGTTTTCAAAAGAATTGTAAAACTGTTCTTCCAACGAATTACGTTTGTGTTGTACATAGGGTACATAAGCTTTGTTATCTTCCGGAAAGTTTAATTCCACTTGTTCGTCCTTTATCTGAAAAGACTTTTTAGATGTAGATACAAATCTATACGCCACACCATCATCGTAGGCACGAAATATCAGGTTAAATTCATTATTGAACCTGAATAGCAATTCGTTATAATGGTTTATAACCTCATTCTTTTTATATACAGGTGATAGGATGGTTTCATTTACCAATTGGGCCGATGTTCCCGAAAGTTTTGAATTCACTCCGTAAAACGTTCCATCGGTTAATGTTAAAGATATAGGAGACCATGCCAACATGATATCTTTATCGTGCTGAATACTATATTCTATGATATTACCTATTCTGATCTGAACCTCAATCTTTTTGTCTGGCGATTGTAAACTAAATTGTTTTTGTGCATGGCTTTGTACTGCCATAAATATGAATATAAACAAGAGGGCACTGTTCTTTAAGTTTAGCTTTACATTTTTCATAAGTCATTCATTATAGATCATTGTTCATCAATATATTCTCCTTAGCTACAAATTCCCTGAAATCATTCTCTGCCGGATGCCCTTTATAAGGTACATAGAAATGATTTTCCTTATCCCATGCATTTCGCCAAAATAATATCCATGATATTTTATATTTATTTATAACAGGATATACATTCCGGGTAAAATAAGTAGTATCCGGTATACTCTCCAATCCTGTTTCGGCTACTACTGGTAGCTTCCCCGAACGGGCAGCGAAGTCTGTTACTATTTTCAGATTAGTATCCATCTCTTTCATATAACGGCTCAGATCTTCAGCGGATGCATAACAGTCAAAACCCACTATATCGACATATTCGTCGCCGGGATAACGTTCCAGATATTCGGCTTCGGTACTGATAGTTGCCGGAGAATAGGCATAAAGTAGATTATGAACATTCTTATTCTCGCGCAAATGATCAACAGTCATTATCCACAATTGCTTATACTCTTCGGGAGTGCATTGTTCGCGGCACCACCAAAACCAGTTACCTGTATGTTCATGGTACATCCTGAATATTACAGGAATTGGTTTTCCTTGCTCGTCATTCAGGTCTGAGAAAAAATCCGCAAGCCTGTCCAACCAAACCAAATACTGTGCATGATGCACACCTCCCGGTAAGATAGAAGTTACTACAGTATCTTGTTTACAATCCCAAGCCGTATTACCTGTTGCTATGTTATCGCCATGCCAGCTAATGGTCGTAAACCCGCCACGTTTGTGAGTGTCCTTTATATACTGTTTCATGTCCGAAAAATAGATAGAATCGAGATTGTAAGGGGCATCTATCTCTACATGTCCTAGTTCCCACCCCACCATTGCCGGATAGTCTCCTGTCACATCTTTTACATCACTGCGACCAGTCTCTTTATACCATTGGTGTCCGTATGCCAGATCATCCTGATGACACAGCATGATGCCTCTGTCCATCAATTTAAAAAGCCTGTTGTATAATTGCACCGTTTCGGATGTCGCATTTTTGTCGACAGGTTGCTTCAGATTTGGCTCTTTGTGCTTACTGCAAGAACTAAAGGTTAGTATAAATACAATAATATATATTAGTTTTTTCATGGAATCAATTTCTAATTTGTAACTGTAAACATCTTTTTATCTTTAATATCGGAAGAAGAAGCTCCAATTTTTAATTCAAAATCACCGGGTTCTATAACTCTTTCATTCTTCAGATTGATAAAAGAGAGGTCATTCAGTGATAATTCAAATTTTACAGTTTTTGTTTCGCCAGGTTTCAGATCAATCTTTTCGAACCTACGCAAACGTATCATATCAGGTAAGGCAGAAGCATATAAGTCGCTGGAGTATAGCTGCACTACTTCTTTTCCCTGACTATTTCCTGTATTTTTGACATCTATTGTGATCTGTATTTTTTCGTTCGAATCCTTTACCATCGAGGTTTTGTTGATTGTCATATTCGAGTATTCAAAAGATGTATAACTCAAACCAAATCCAAAATGGAATTCAGGATTGAAGTCTCCCTGATAATTATATGCCCCTGCGTTAGCGGTTTGCTCCTCAGAGTATTTATGATAATATGGAGTAAACGAGTTTGGAAATGCAGGATAAGTATAAGGTAGTTTTCCCGATGGATTTATTTCACCTACTAGAATGTCTGCAAGAGCGTCTGATCCGTATGGTCCCGGCAAATAAGTCTGTATGATAGCACTAAGCCTCGATGCTATCTTGGATATAACACGCGGACGACCCTCGCTCAATACAAGAATTACTTTTTTCCCAGTTTTCAGCATTTCCAGAGCCAGTTCTGTTTGCAAATCATTCAAATAAAGATCATCCAAGTCACCGGGCTTTTCACAATAAGAGTTTTCTCCTAAACATAGAATAACATAATCTGCATTTTTAGCTGCTGCAACAGCCTCTTCGAAACGGTTTTTATATTCTGATCGGTATTCGGTTTTATCTGAATAACTCACTCCCGGTATATGCGTTACATTCTCTTTCCCAAATTTTCCTTCCAAGGAAGCTAAAATAGTATTGGTGACCAAGAACTCATCCACTTTTTCTCCTTGCCACGAATATGTCCAACCACCATTCAACGCTCTTCGACTTACAGCGTTAGGGCCTGCAACCAAGAGTTTTGCTCCTTTTTTCAGGGGAAGGATATTGTTTTCGTTTTTCAACAGGGTGATTGCTTCGGCAGCAGCATCGTATGATGCTTTTTTAAAATTATCACTATTGAATTCGGGATAATCTTTGGCATAAGTATTCGGATTGTCGAACAAGCCTAATTTTAATTTAAATACAATAATTCTTTTTACCGCATCATCTATACGCGACACAGGCACAGCACCCTCATTCACAAGTTCTACTAATTGCGAACAAAAGCGTTTATAATCATACGGGATCATCGACATGTCTATCCCGGCATTGATAGCTTGTTTGATCGCCTCCTTATGACTATCGGCGGTACGTTCCCGCGAATATAGGTTTTCGATATCTTGCCAGTCTGTGACAATCATTCCGTCAAATCCCATCTTATTTCTCAACAATTCTGTCAGTAGCCTGTAACTACTATGTACCGGCTCGCCATTGATCGATGCAGAGTTTATCATCACACTAGCCACTCCGGCATCTACTGCGGCCTGAAATGGGGGTATATGATACTCTAACAGTATATTTTCAGGTATATAGGCTGGAGTGCGGTCTTTGCCACTTACGGGAACAGAATATCCTATAAAATGTTTCATACATGCTCCTACTTTGGTAGGATCAGATATATCATTATCATCACCTTCGTATCCTTTAACTAATTCGCGCCCAAAAACAGAACCTATATAAGGGTCTTCACCGAAGTTCTCATACTGGCGAGGCCAACGAGGGTCTTGTCCGAGATCCAATACGGGCGAAAAATTCCAGGGTACATTACTTGCACGTGTTTCATAAGCAGCTATTTCTCCCATACGGCGTGCATATTGTGGTTGCCATGTAGCAGCAAGTGCTATTTCCTGTGGAAACATTGTAGACCCGGCAGTATAAGTAGCTCCATGTATCTGATCAAGTCCATACACAACCGGAACTTTTACACGGGTTTCTTTCATGGCTATATCCTGTATTTGTTCCACAACCTTGTTCCACCACTGTGTACTACGGGCGCGCGTGTTGGGGCTATTGAGTATAGACCCTATATGATATTTAACAATCACCTCACGCAATTTCTCTATATCGAGTTCGATAGTACTTGTGGGTGGAGTATCTTCACCTTTGCATACAGCATCGATACTGACTTGAGCCATCTGGCCTACTTTTTCTTCCAAAGTCATATTGCCTACGATCTCTTCTGCCTTTTTGTTTATATTTCCTGTCTGTGCATTACCTGCTACAGTCATTCCTGCTGTCAGTGCCATTATTAATATTTTTTTCATGGTATATTATTTATATTAAATTGAAATTCTCTATCATTTCTAAACACATCCGGCTATTATGATAGGGACATTTCCAGAATCCGGCTTTGTCTTCTTTCCTGTTGATAGCACCTTTAGCATTGCGGCTCCATATCCATTCACCATAAGTTTTGTCTGATATATTGTTTTGAATATATGCCCACAATTTTTCAGCATATTGCCTATATTGTTCATCTTGCGATATCTTATAGGCATACATATAGCCCACTACACCTTCGGCCTGTACCCACCAATGGCGATCTGTGTCTATATGATTGTTATCTTTTTCATATATCATGCTTCCATCAGATTGTAGTCCTTCAGATGCAGCGTCAGCAATTTTGAGACAGATCACCGATACTTGTTGCATCGCTTCTTCATCATTCAAATCCTGTGCAGCTTCATACAACAACCACGCAGCTTCTATGTCATGTCCGTAAGATATGGGGGTAGATTTGACCGTCCACTGCTCATCAAAGAAAAGATGTTGATGATAGGTTCGGTGATCTACTATTTTGTTGATAAATATATCGATAATTGCTTTATGCGCTTCTTTCAGATCTACATTGTTCCATACACGAAGCAGGTTGGTATAAGGTTCGAGTATATGTAGATGGGTATTCATAGACTTTTTTTCATTGGCGTCCTTCTCACTCAAACGCATATCTTCGATAGGTTGCCACTCGCGGGTGAAAGCTTCAAAATATCCTCCATTCTCCTTGTCTTTATGTTTTTCGAGCAAGTAGAAAAGAGATTGTGCCAATTGCAATGCTTCATCATCTCGCGTGATGCGATAATATTCGGATAGTCCGTAAATAACGAAACCTTGTGCATAAACTTGCTTCTTTGTATTTACAGGTTTTCCCAAGTAGTCTAATTCCCAATAAACACCGCCGTATTCATGATCGATAAAATATTTTTTGATATATGCAAAAGCACGATGAGCCATTGTCATATATTCTGTATTACCAAGTATGCGGTATGCCGCCGAGAATGTCCATAAAATACGTGCATTGAGTACAGCTCCTTTGTTGGCATGAGGATGCAGATGGTTTTCTCCATCTATCTGACCAAAAAAACCTTCATTCTGATTGTCAGTCATCTTATGTATCCAAAATGGCAGAATATTATTTTGTAATTCGTCCTTAAAACTTTTCATAGTATCATTTTTCTTCGCTTCTTCTGCGTGTGTTCAATGCTGTTGTTATTTCAGCCATCTTCTTTTCCGATAATGGATAGAAGTATATAAATACTACCGACATAGCTGTACCGATAGCTGGCAGAATACTTAAAAACATTTTAATGCCATCTATCGTTTCGGCGCTTTGTACCTGATTGGCCTGGAAACCGAAATACCCCAACAGCCAGCCTGTGATGGCGCTGCCAATAGCCCACCCTAGCTTCTGGCTCATAGATGAAGAGCTAAATATCAGTCCGGTAGCCCTGTTACCTGTTTTCAGTTCCGAATAGTCGGCACAATCGGCGTACATAGACCATAGCAACGGGAAAATGCTTCCTGCACATATACTGATTAGTATTTGCATCGTAAAAATAAGGGCTAAGTTGCTCCTGTCGACCCAATAAAACAGGAGGCTAAATACGGTAGCTATGATCATTGCTCCCAGATATGTATATTTCTTCCCTATGCGGTTACTAATAGGGGCAGAGAGGATAACTCCAATTATATTGGCAGCCTGGCCCACTGCAAGGTATAAACCACTAAGTACAAACGGAATACTAAATATATCAAACGTTCCGTAATGATCTTCTACAACATAGTATTTGAAATAATAGACTGCAGCCCCGTCGCGTATAGAATTGAAAATCAACGCAGCAATACCAGCTCCAAGCAATATCCACCAAGGCTTGTTGTGAAAGAGATCCTTGATATCCTCCTTCAGGGGCGTCTTGTTTTCGCTGATTGGTTTTACACGTTCTTTAGTGAACCAGAAACATAAAAGAAACAGAGCCACGCACATAATAGCTATCACCACTACAGCCATCATCCAGCCATGTTGCTGGTCTGTAATATCTTTGCTATATTCGCTAAAGTAGTTTGCCATAGGCATAAATAGCAATAATGCAATGAAGCTGCCAATATAGGCAAATGTCATACGATAGGTGGATAATACATTGCGATCCTGAGGCTTGGAGCTTATTACACCTAAAAGCGAAGCATAAGGGACGTTGATGGCTGAATATATCATCATCATCAACGAATATGTAGCATAAGCATATATCAGTTTTGCAGTATTCGACCATTCGGGTGTGCTGAATGTTAATACACCGATAATGCCAAATGGTATTGCCAAATATAAAATATATGGACGAAATTTTCCGTATTTCGTATTCGTTCGGTCTGATATTATACCTACTATCGGATCGAAAAAGGAATCCCAGATGCGGGTGATGAGGAACATTGTTCCGACTAATGCTGCTTCGAGGCCAAAAACATCTGTATAGAATATCATCAGGTATGATCCAAACAGTTTCCAGAACATAGATGATGCCGCATCACCAAACCCGTATCCGATTTTCTCTTTTAACGAAATCTTTAATTCTTTTTCCATGTATTATATTTAAAAGGTTCAATTCTGGTCTTTAGAATTAAATGCCAGATTTATATACCTCTATATTTTTATCTATAATTGCATTTACTTCTTGTACCGACTTTGCAGAACGGTATCCATCGGGAACTGTATTGAGGCAGTAATCCAAAAGCCTGTCTATAGACGATGTCGCTACATGCATTCGTGTATCACTCGATGCATAATAAAGATATACTGTTCCATCCTCGTCGGCAATCCATCCATTGGAAAACAAAACATTAGACACATCTCCAACTCGTTCCTCTCCTATAGGGGCCAATAAATGTCCTGCAGGCTCAGCTATCAGCTTATCGGGCTGCTCCAGATCGGTCAAATAGAGATATAAAACATACCTTAATCCCGCTGCACACGCTCGTACGCCATGAGCAAGGTGTAACCATCCTTTCGATGTTTTGATCGGATGCGGCCCTTCTCCGTTCTTCAGTTCCTTTATTGTATGATAGTGACGAAAGTTTATAATTTTTTCGTCTTCAACTTCGGCTTTTGTAATATCATTGACCAATCCCCAGCCAATTCCCCCTCCACTTCCGGCATCGATAAATCCGTCTTGTGGACGTGTATATAGCGCATATTTACCATTCACAAATTCGGGATGTAAAACAACATTACGTTGCTGACTTCTCGATTTCAAATCTGATAGGCGCACCCATGTTTTAAGGTCTTTGGTGCGTGCTATACCTGCCGCTGCAACGGCTGATGATAAATCGCCCGGCTTAGCTGAAGGATCTTTCCGTTCGGTACAGAAAACTCCATAAATCCAGCCATCTTGGTGAGCTGTGAGGCGCATGTCATAAACATTAACGTCCGGATCGTCTGTTTCGGGCATTGTTATAGGGTGTTCCCAAAACCGAAAATTATCTATTCCGTTGGGACTTTCTGCTATTGCAAAAAACGATTTGCGATCGTTACCTTCCACACGCACAACCATTACATATTTGCCTTGCCACTTTATTGCTCCGGCATTGAATGTTCCATTAATACCAAAACGCTCCATAAAATATGGGTTCGTTTCAGGATTTATATCATAACGCCAAAGTATGGGTGCATGTTCAGCAGTTAGTACCGGATATTTATAACGTTCATATATGCCGTTACCTGGCAATACAGGCTCATTTTTTTGTATAATGAGTTTTTCATATGCATTGTTAACCGCCTCTAATCGGTTATTAAATAATTCTGTCATAATTTTGTCAGTTTCTTAGTTGTTACTTATTTCGTTATATGGTTTAGTTGCATTGCGTATTTTTTTATTACTTCTATCGTTGTATCAGTATCAAATACAGAGTTTAACCCTTGCTCTTCTTGCGATGGGTCGCCTACATAATCGTCCCATGGTTGCCAGAAGGTATGCGCAGGCCGGGCAAATCCACCCCATGCCCAGAAATTACAACCGGCAAAAACTCCTTGCTGGTTTGCTGACTTTACAATTTGCGCAAATACATTTTTATAATATTTGTCGCGTGCTGTAGTAGGATCGTCGAGCGTATATTTGTGGTTATCGCGTGGAAAACCAAATTCTTCCATTACTATCGGCTTTTTTAATTTCTGGGCTATATTTATATGATCAGCCATGTATTCATTTGTTTTATTAATACCAGTTTGCACCGAACCTGGTATATCTTTGACGTCTATCCAACTCCAGTTTTTGGGCCAAATATGCATTGTCAGATAGTCTACATTTTCATCAGCATGCATTTGTTCGAATAGTTGCATATCCATTTCACAACCCCACATTCCCTCCGATCCGATCGATATAAGATGGTTTTTATCTAAGGATCTCATCAAGGCTGTTGTCTCTTTCACCCACTTTGCCATTAGCGGCTTCGCTTCATCACTAAATGCACGGGGTTCATTGCCCACCTGCCACGACATAATTGTGGCATCGTCTGTGTATTTTGTTTTAGTATATCTGTTTGTCCGTGCCATTACATGTTTTACATGATTGAGAAATAAGGTATGGCATGAATCGCAGTCCGCATATTTTGCTACATGTTCCACAAATACAGGCCAATCATAAACTCCCTTTTCGGGAACATTGCCTTCTCCTGCCCATTCCAGATACTGGCCATATCCCCCACTCCATTCCCAGCTATTGTTAAGGAATAAGACTGCATGCATATTTCGTTTCCCCATTTCAGCTAATAAGTAATCCAAGCCATCGAATATGGTATCATTATATACACCCGGCTCGAGCTGCAGAGTAGGCATGACTTTAACTGATTGCCCGGCATAACCATCTGCTCCTACTAATACACGGAGGTTGTTGATTCCGACAGATTTCATAAAGTCCAACTCCTTATGGAGCCTTTCTCTATTGCCACCCTGACCCTCTGAACCAAGTATGGCTCCATACCAAAAGTTAGTTCCTATATAGTAATAAGGCTGATCTCCGATTACGAAATGTCCGTTTTTCACCGACACAAAATGTTGCTTATTCTCCGTTTTTGGTGTACAGGCAAAGCATACCAGTGCTGATGCGATAAAGAATAATATGACTTTTTTTAAATTCATTCGTTAATTATTTAGATTTATCTTTTCTTTGAAGTTTTTTTTTGAATCATATAAACAAGGTAATGGATTGTGTAATGATCAGAAATATTTTGTAAACAAACGATTTTATATTTTTGTGCATTGGATTTGAGATTACAGTGTTATAGATCTTCCTGTGCAAAAGTATGTATATATGCACGAATATAATAATACTATTTTGTCCATTTATTATATTATCCTTTTCCATTACACGATCAAACAACACCCCCTTACACAAAGCATATAATGTTGATTATAAGTATTTTACAAAATTACTTTTATTAATAAAAACATCTTTTAATAAAGTATAACATTCTAAATTCAGGATATAATAATACAAATAATCAATATAATAGTACTTGTTGTCTTGTTTCAGATAATCTACTTTTGTTAACAGCAAAATTATGTTGCGACAACTCATGATCTATTACTGTATTAGTACAAAACTGTCTGAAGAACTATAATTTAATTTACTATGATTTAATGATAAACAAATGCACAAGAATCATAAATATTTTCACATGAAAAACATGAATTATAATCAAAAAAAGTGTAGGATAAGACAATATTCCCAATATGGTATATTGTTGTGTTTACTATTTATTAGCCCTTTCTCCCCTATAGGAGCAAAGCCTATTGTTACTGAATCTACTCAGGTCAGAAATGATGAAAGGATAATAAAAGGTGTTGTAAAAGATGTGAACGGCGAAGCCCTGATCGGCGTTAGTGTAAAAGCTAAAAGTACTAATGTTACTACAATTACGGATCTTAACGGAAACTTTGAGATCAAAGTGCAGGGCAGCGATGCTTTAATTTTTTCGTACATAGGCTTTAATGTCCTCGAAGTTAGTACCAGCGGAAAAGATACTTTAGAAGTTATATTGCATGAAAATACAAAAGAACTGGACGAAGTTGTAGTAGTAGGATATGGCGTTCAGAAGAAGAAACTGACTACCGGTGCCACTATACAGGTATCAGGTAACGATCTGCAAAAGTTAAGTACCAGTTCGGCAATAGGAGCTATGCAAAGCCAGACACCAGGTGTTAATATAACACAAAGTTCGGGTATGCCGGGCGAAGGCTTTAAGGTTAATATTCGTGGTATAGGTACAACCGGAAATTCTAACCCATTATATGTTATAGACGGAGTAGCAGGAGGAGATATCAATTTGTTAAATCCATCCGACATTGAATCAATCGACGTATTGAAAGATGCTGCTACCTCTGCTATCTATGGAGCCCGGGCTGCAAACGGGGTTATTCTGGTAACTACCAAACAGGCCAAAGCCGGAAAAATACAGGCAAGTTATGACGGATATGTTGGTTGGCAGAATGTTTATAAGATGCCTTCGTTGCTGAATGCTCAACAGTATATGAGTATCATGAATGAGATACGCTTCAATGAAGGTACTCCTCTTATCGACTTTGCCAGTGTGGTTCCTAATGAATATAAGGCAGTACAAAATGGATGGAACGGAACCAATTGGCTGGATGAAATAAGGAACAAAAATGCAGTCACTCAAAATCATTCCATCAATCTGACAGGCGGATCTGAAACATCTAAATTTGCTATGGGATTTTCCTATAGCGCACAAGATGGTATTATAGGTAAGCCTGTTGCACCAGATTATAGCCGTTATACTTTTCGTATCAATTCTGATCATGTCTTATTGAAAGTAAAAGATTTTGATGCTATAAAGATAGGTGAGAATCTGACTTATACTCATACCACAAATGCGGGTATAGGTATTGGAAATCAGTATTGGAACGATATTCATAATGTACTGATAGCAACCCCTTTGATGCCGGTATACAATAGCAATGGAGGTTATTTTGACCAACCGAGTAAGGTTGCGACAGATTGGGGGCTTGATGGAGCCATGTCTAACCCTATTGCAGATATGGTTTACCAAAGAGGTCTGAACAAGAGTAAAAATTATGCTCTACAAGCCAATACTTATGTGCAAATACAACCTATAAAGAACTTGATCTTCAGATCATCTTTTGGATATAAACAAAACTCCAGCTCTTATCGTTCCTACACCCCGGTATATGACCTGTCTACAACAAATAAAAATGTGGAAGACAGGGTGGTTCAGAATATGGGATTAGGACATAACTGGACTTTAGACAATACTGTATCGTATGCCTGGAACATTGAGATGAAACACAATTTTGATGCTGTGATCGGACAATCGATGGAAAAATGGGGTATGGGAGAAGATCTTGAAGCAGAAAACAGAAACTCACTTTTCCCTGGTTCTTGGGATCATGCCTGGATAGGTAATACACAAGGTATAAACTCAACAAACACACGTATTTCGGGGCAACCATGGGGCGAAGGATCAATTGCTTCATTCTTTGGCCGTGTTAATTATAACTTTAATGAAACTTATATGGCTTCAGTAATAATGCGTACTGATGGCTCATCAAATTTCGCAAAAGGAAACCGTTGGGGATATTTTCCATCTGTTTCATTGGGCTGGGTACCAACCAACGAAGCATTTATGAACGGAACTAAATCTTGGTTAGATTTCTTCAAGCTAAGAGCCAGTTGGGGACAAAATGGTAATTGTAATATAGATCCGTTCCAATATTTGGCAACTATATCATTTGATACTCATAATGCATATTATTGGGGAAACAATAAAGGTCAATTAATTAATGGTGGATATCCTGATATATTACCCAATGCAGATGTGACATGGGAAAAGTCAGAGCAGTGGGATATCGGTTTCGACTCCTACTTCTTGAATAGCAGGCTAGGTGTAATATTTGACTGGTATACAAAAAACACAAAAGACTGGCTGGTAAGAGCTCCGATATTAGCTTCATACGGAACAGGTGCTCCATATATAAATGGCGGTTATATAAGAAATCAAGGTATAGAAGTGGCTTTCAACTGGAATGATAAATTCTCCAGAGATTTCAGATACGGTGCTAATTTCAATTTCACATACAACAAAAATGAGGTAATTGAAATAGACAATACAGAAGGTATTATCCATGGTCCGGAACATGTGCTTAGCCAGGGAACGAAAGAAATGTTCAGAGCGCAGGTAGGTTACCCAATCGGATACTTCTGGGGATATAAGACTGATGGAGTATTTCAGAATCAGGCACAAATAAATGAGTATAAAGCAGCCGGTAAAGGTGTGCTTAACGGAGCTCAGGCCGGAGACTTGATCTTTGTCGACACCAATAATGACGGAACTATAACTGACGATGATAAAGTCCAGATAGGTAATCCTAATCCTAAGTTTAAAATAGGATTCAGTATGAATTTTGAATACAAAGGTGTAGACCTATCATTTGTAGCTTATGGCGCATTTGGCCATCAGATTGCAAAATCGTACCGATCGTTTGCCGACAGTCCGTTACAAAACTATACAACAGATATTTTTGATCGCTGGCACGGTGAAGGTACATCCAACAAATTGCCAAGACTGACAAGTGGCAGCCATAGTAACTGGCAAAACATATCGGATATCTATATCGAAGATGCTGATTTTCTAAAATTGCAGAATGTCACTATTGGTTACGATTTCAAGAAATTATTTCCTCAAATGCCATTAACTCAAGCAAGACTGTACTTCACTGCTCAAAACTTGTTCACCATTACAGGCTATTCAGGTATGGATCCTGAGATAGGCTATGGCTATTCGAACGAAACTCCTTGGGCTTCAGGTATCGATGTTGGATTTTATCCGAGTCCACGTACATATTTAGTTGGAGTTAATCTTAAATTTTAAACAAAAACAACATGAAAAAGATCATATTTATAATAGGCGCCATATTGTTATTTACCGGCTGTGACAGTTTTTTAGATTCAGAAAGTTATACAAAAAAGAATACTGGTAACTTTCCTAAAACGCTGGACGATGCCAATAAGATGATTACAGCTATTTACTCTACAATGAGCCAGGCTATATCCAATCCTCAACACACTCTATTCTATATGTCTGAGTTAGCTTCTGATGAACGATTTGGAGGAGGTGGCGAAAACGATAAAGATATGCAGGGACTGGATCACTTCATGAATACTGCACCAAGTCGTTTCGGTACATTCTGGACAGCTCGCTATCAAGGAATATTCAGAGCAAATATGGCTTTGGAAACTTTGGAGAACTGTACAGGTTGGGAAAGTGACGCTCAGAAAAACCAGTATTATGGAGAAGCTTATTTCATGCGTGCATTATTCTATTTCGAGATGGTGCAGATGTTTGGTGAAGTTCCATTAGTACTTAAAACAGAAGCTGAAAATCTGCCTAAGTCACCGGCCGATGCCATATATGCCCAAATAGCCTCCGATCTGCAACAAGCTATTAGCCTGATGTATGATAAAGCATATACCGAAACTCAATCCGGCCATGCAACAAAATGGGCAGCACAGGCTCTTATGGCACGCGTATTTTTATTCTACACAGGCTATTATAACAAAACAGATTTGCCTACAAATGATGGATCGATTTCGAAAGATCAAGTTATATCATGGTTAGACAATTGTATTGCGAATAGCGGACACGGCTTAGTAGGAGATTTCAGAAACCTGTGGCCATATACAAATTCTTATACAGTAGAAGAGTATGCCTATACAAAAGGTAAAGGATTGATGTGGGCCGATGATGGTAACAAAGAAACTGTTTTCGCTGTCAAATTCGGAACAACTGTAGATTGGGGTGATACATATCAACTAGGATACTCGAACCAGTATGTCTTACATTTCGGTTTGAGAAGCAACAACGGAGGCGAAGACACTTTCCCATTCGGACAAGGTTGGGGTGCAGGCCCGGTAAACTCAAAACTATGGAATGATTGGCGAGCCCAGGAGCCAACCGATCCTCGCCGTGTAGCATCTATATTGAATGTAGAAGATGAATTGACGAAATACATATATGGCGCTGATAAACAAATGGAGGAAACCGGATTTTGGCAAAAGAAATATATCCCAATCACGGCACACGACCCTGATGGTGGCGCTTTGGTAGCATCGTATGCTGTACTGAAAGAGAAGGCAAATCCTAACCTACAGATATGTCATATGCAAGATTTGGTACTGATCAGATTTGCTGATATATTATTAATGCATTCCGAACTAAAACAAGACAATACAGGTCTCAATAAAGTTAGAGCCCGTGTAGGATTGCCTATCGTTGGTTATTCTTTAGAAGCCCTCAAGCGTGAACGCAGATGGGAATTAGCATTTGAAGGACAACGCTATTTTGATATAATGAGATGGCACGACGCTCCTCAATTATTAGCCCAGCAGGAAGGCGCCGCTATAAAAAACAGAGGTGTAGATGCTGTTATGAAAGTATTTGGTGGAGGTTACAAAGCCCGTTATGAAGCTACCGGCGGATTCTGGCCTATTCCTGAATCACAGATAGCATTATCGAATGGTGTATTAACTCAAAATAAAGGTTGGGGAACGTCTGATGTAGAATATCCTGGCTGGTAATAAATGATGACTAATTTTACTAAAAAATAAGAAAATGAAAAAATTAACTATATTATATTTTTCGTTACTGGCAATTATCTTTTCCTCTTGCGATCCTATCGAAAAAACGAATCCTATAGGAGGTGAGATATCGGCAAATGAGTTGAATATCAAAGCTACACCAATAGTTGTTAATGGTAAAAACTCGAATAAAGTCATATTAGAAAATCATAGTCCGGTTCTCTCTAACTGGGACTACGGTGTGGGAACTTCTCAGCGGCAAACCGATACTGTACTGTTGGTGGTAGAAGGTACTAATAAGATAACCTTCACCGGGCTGAATCCGAATGGAACTACTATATCAAAAGAACTGAGTGTATCTGTCGACGAACTATCGTTCCCTGTACCTTTAGAGTGGGGATATCTGTGTGGTACAGGAGAGAAAGAATGGGTATGGGATACGACTCAACCGGCAGTGTGGGGTAATGGCGGCTATATGGTTAACAATGCTCCGGCTTGGTGGACCTTAAACATTGACGCAATAGATGGACAAGCCGCAGGCGATGGTGTTGGAGCAAGTATGATATTTTCATTACAAGGTGCCAGTTTGACCAAGAACAAATCGGATGGAACTAAGGAAAAAGGTACGTTTTCTTTCGATATAACTCAGAAAATAGTTTTAGGCGATGGTACAGTATGGGCAACCGGAAAACTCAAAACAAAAGCTGTAAACGTATTGTGTGGTATATCACCCAACGAAGGAAGGGTTAAGGTATATGAATATGATATCTTAATAATAAATAATAACCAACTGGTTCTTTCTTATCCAGAGGCTGACGTAGAAGTAGGAGGAACAGCCTGGTTCTGGATGTTCAAAGCTAAGTAAGGTAAATAAAGTTTTGGTAATTAAAGCTTATCTGTCAGCATTGGCAGATAAGCTTTTTTTCTATCACACGCTTTACTCCGATATATGTACACATACGGACCAAGGCAAACAATCATTGTATACAAAATATCATGTGCAGGGAAATAGATCCTTGGTGCTTAAATAATTACTTTTCGTTTCGGATAATTAGCTCTGAATTCAGATGGAGTGCAGTCTTTCTTTTTCTTGAATATCCGATTAAAGTTAGATATATTATTGAATCCACATTCGTAACAAATCTCAGATACAGACATCGATGAGTCTACCAACAGTCTTATAGTATGCCCGATTCGTATAACCAAAACGTAATCTGATAAAGTCTTTCCGGTTCTCAGTTTAAAAAACTTACTAAATGCAGCCGGAGACATGCCTACCAGATGAGCTAGATCTTCTAAACGGATTGAATGTTTGAAATGCTCATCGATATATGTTTGTACCTTTTGTACTCTCCTACTCTCGGAATGCGAACTGATTTTGGCGAAAGAAGAACTGGATAATGTATACATACCCTCGCTATTACAATAACATGACAATTCGTACAATATGCTTAAAAATTTAATAACGGAATAAAAGCCCTGTTGCTCAGAGGCCAATACATCGAGCATATGATAAACTTTCATTATAGCCTTATTCGAAAAGCAAATACCTTTTCGTGCTTGTTCGAACATCCTATTTATCGATTTGAACTGATTCTTATTAAGAAAATTATTAATGAATAGGTCTGACGAAAATTGGATAGTAATCTCTCTTATTTGTTTCGGTGGACAGTCATTCTGAAACCAGGCATGCTCAAGATCTTTACTGGTTATGAGTACAAGGTCGTAATCGCCAATTATTTCGGCCGAATCGCCAACGATCCGCTTTATACCTGAAGCATTTTCTACAAAATTGAGTTCATACTCATCATGGCAATGCAAGGGGTATGTAAATTCTGTTTTTATCCTGTCTGTTATATAAAAACAGTCCTTTTCGGACAAGGGTGTTATTTCTCGTAATATTGAATTCATTTTCAGATTATTACTTTGGTATTTTATGAATCTGGCTTAACCTAATTTCTTTCAATTATACTCTGTATTAGCCTTGGTTGTATAAAATTCTGAAGCTGAATTCCTCTATATACAATGCATTATATATTTCCATCACTAATAATAATCTATATCCCTGCCGGAGGAACAAAATAATTAGTTGATTATTAACATAGCATGTATATAGCGAACTCGAATAACCTTTCTCCACCAACGGATCTACGGCAGTAAATCTGAAATCGTCTTTCCATCAAGTTCTGTAGTTATATATATTCAGCTCATTTCGTCTTTCAATTCCCTATTATTACCCTTGTGCGATTGTTTTTGGCAGTCCGGTACATTAGCGAACAATATACCGAAAGGATAATACCCTGTGCTCTGCTCCGTCAATACTACAGCATTGGCGGCTATCCGGTTGTTATCCAGATAATCAGAAACGTAAAAGTAATAATTTCTCTCTTTATTATATCATCCGTCCTCTAAAATTCTTTTCAGCCTCGCGTTTTCATAGATAGCATCATCCTCTTATCCGCTGGCTGAGAATAATCATGTCGCCATTTGTTTTTCCATCATTTTTGCAAAAATCCCATTTTGTTCCTTCAATTCTTCCGGCGTTCCCATCTCGGCTACACTACCTTTATCCAGCACAACAATCTTGTTTGCATTAGCAACTGTCCGCATACGATGCGCAATGATCAATACAGTCTTATCTTTCACAAGTGCCGATATGCCAGCTTGTATTTTTGTCTCATTCTCCACGTCCAATGACGCTGTTGCTTCGTCGAGTAGGACGATAGGCGCATCTTTCAACAAAGCGCGGGCAATAGATACCCGTTGACGTTCGCCTCCCGAAAGTGTCTCGCCATTTTCTCCAATTACAGTTTGATATCCTTGCGACATCTTACTTACAAACTCGTCACATTGAGCTAGTTTTGCGGCACACATCACCTCTTCATCAGATGCATCCCGATTCCCGATTCGGATATTTTCCATGATAGAAGCATTAAAGAGTACCACATCTTGAAAAACAACAGCATAATTTTGCAACAAATTTTCCGGTTCAATAAGATTGATATCCTGATCTCCAAGTAATATTTTACCTGACTGAACATCCCAAAATCGGGCTGCAAGTTTTGCAGCTGTACTCTTCCCGCTTCCGGAAGGGCCTACCAATGCTGTAACCTCTCCTTGTTTGGCCGTAAAGGAAACGTTCCTTAATACTTGTTTGCCCGATTCGTAAGAAAAGCTAACATTATTGAACTCAATATTATAGTCAGAAGGATTGAATACAGTTTCTCCTTGCTGAATAGGTAATGCTTCCATGTCATTCATCCGATTGATCCGGATATCAAGAAAGAACAAAGCTGCCAAATTGTTAAAGACTTCCGATACAGGAGCATACACCCTTGACCCGATAACCAAAAAAATAAGATATGTAAATAAATCGACATCACCTGTTGCCAATAATTTAGCGCCAATAATGATGACACTAGCCAAGCCAAGCTTTAGCAGGCTTTGTGCACCGTTTACAAGTATACCAGTCATCAGTTCGCCCGTAGTCTGACTTTTCTCATATTTATTGATCTTTTTATTTAGATCTTTGAGATAATCTTTTTCCTTATTGTAAGATTTTATTTCCTGAACAGCTTCTAAGCCTTCTTGTATATATTCACTTACATCGCGTTTATCCAGGTAGTTTCCTCCAAAGTCTTTTCTTATCTTCTTTTTGGATATTAGCAGTATAGACATAGCCAATGGTACAACCCAAAAGAGAGCTAATGCCAGTTGCCAATTGTAGAAAAACATACCGATTGCAATAAGTACAATACTAATCAATGATGCAAACAATTGTGGTACAGCATGGGAGAATGTATGTTCTAAATCGGTACAATCGTCCATGATAGTAGCTGTCAAATCCGATAGATTCTTCTCTCCAAAAAATGCTAAAGGCAATTTTCGTAATTTTTCAGCTAATGAGATACGACGATTTGCACTTTCTTCGTATACACTGGTGAAAGTACTTTGATATTGCCAAAGAGTGATAAGATACATAACCGACATAAAAGCAAGAGCCAAAATTATGTAATATGCTATTCCATGCAAAATACTATCAGATGAATTGAATATTGGACGAAGATAATCTTCAAGAAAAATGAAAGTAAATACAGCGGGAAGCATTAAAGCGATATCGAGTAGTGTTGTAAAAAAAATTCCCTTACAAAAATCTTTTGCGCCTTTATCTGACAGGGCAAAACGTTGTTTTATTGTTTCAAGCATTATTAGCCTCCTTTCTTATTGTCCAACGAACCGATTGTTGGTATTCATTCCACATTCTTAGATATATTCCATTTTTATCCAGCAGATCTTTATGAGTGCCCTGTTCGGCAATTTGTCCTTTATCAATCACCAGTATTTGGTCTGCGTCGACAATGCTGGTCAATCTGTGGGCAATGATAAGGACAGTTTTACCTTTGGTCAATTCGCCTAAAGCCTGCTGTATGAGATGTTCATTTTCGGGATCAGCAAAAGCCGTAGCTTCATCCAATATAACAATTGGAGCATTTTTCAGTATAGCACGAGCTAGTACAATCCGTTGTTGTTCTCCTCCCGATAGGTAAGTTCCCTCTGTGCCTATTTTGGTTTGTAAGCCTAATGGCTGTTTTTCAATAATCTCCCGGCATTGAGCCATATCTACAGCCCGGTGAACATCATCCATTGTCGCATCCGGATTACCATATCGGATATTATCGAGTAGAGAGGTTTTAAATAGTTTTGTATTTTGGAAAACAAAGGATATTTTATCCATTAATTCTTCCGATTCGATATCTTTTACATTTATACCTCCAATCGAAACCTGCCCTTTACTTACATCCCAAAAACGCGGGATAAGACGGGCAATAGTAGTTTTGCCACTCCCGGAAGCTCCTACTAAAGCAACGGTTTTTCCTTGCAATATGCTGAAGCTTATGCCATCTATAGCTTTCTGCTCAGCATCTGGATAAGAAAAAGAAACATCCTTAAAGCTTATATCATATCGTTCTATTTTCTTTGGGTTACCTGAGATTGGCAGATTAGCAAAAGCAATAAGATTATCTAAACGTTCCATTGCTTCGGCAGCTTGTCCCAGAGCCTGATTCAGATACATACTTTTCATAATGCCTTGCGAAAAAACCGGGGTTACCAATACAAACAAGAAGAAATTGAGTATAACGGAGGCATAATCGCCCGAATAGTCAATCAGCAAGATGGCTACAGGTGCTAAAAAGAAAACAAATCCGTTGATAACAACAATATATATTGACATGGGTTGTTTCCACATGAGGGTATAATTGTACACCATTTTATTATAATTCAGAATAGATTTATGGAAATTTTTAAATGAATAAATCGTTTGTTGAAAAACTTTCACCACCGGAATCCCCCTTACATATTCAACAGCCTCAGTATTCATCTCTTCTAACGATGTCATATATTTCTGCATAAACGAGCGTCCTTCCGAGTTCATCATAAATCCCATCAACAGAAAAGAAATAAAAATGGGGATAAGACTGGCAAGCCCCAACCGCCAATCAAACACAAACATAAGAATCAGTGATACGATAGGAATCAACACTGTTGCGGCCAGATCGGGTAGCTGATGTGCCAGAAAACTATGTGTTACGCTGGCATTATCGTCGATAATCTTACGAATACGCCCACTAGTATTGGTGTCGAAAAATCCAAGCGGCATCTTTATAACTTTTTGCATAGCTTCACTACGTAAGTTGGATTCTACCCTGAATGCTGCCAGATGAGACGACATCAAAGCTGCGAAGTAAAGAATAACGCCCCCAACAGCTGATCCGGCAGCCCACCATGCATAGACACTCACATCTGAGCCAGGAGTACCTCCTGTCACTAAAAGTTCTTTTACAATAAGCCAGATAAAGATAAAGGGCAGCATACCAGCCAATGCACTGAGTGCCGACAATAGCATAGATACGGGAAATAGGATTTTCCGGTTTCCCATATATTGCCGAAGTTTTTTTAATGTATTCATACGATTATTGTATATATATTTATTTTGTTTAACCAATAGCGAACAATGTCCCGTTTTGTTCAAAAAAAAGGAGGCTAAAAATTGCCTCCGTTTATATTCCTGTCAATTCTCGCCAACCGGCAATTTGAAATCTGAAGTATTCTTTAAAGAAGTCTCTGATTTTTTGCCTATCCATATCGTGCGTTACAATTTCACCTACAGTACTTACCATAAATGCACATAAAGTATGGGTAAAAAAAGATGATACTTCTTGCATTTGCGGATAATGCATCTTTACTATTGATTTATGATTATCCGAAACATGGGTAAGATACTCGGTCAGGGTCTCACGAAAGTTTTCCATTGTTGATCCTTGCGAATGAAAAAGTAGCAGACGGATTTCTTCTTTGTACTTCACAAGTAATTGTATATATACATCTACTGTCTCTTCCTGATAATCGATAGTTGACATGTAGTTGAAGTCGATATATTTTTCAGTATGTTTTTCTTTTACAAATGCAAATAAGTCATCTCTGGCAGGAGACACAACTTCAAGAAATATTTCATCTTTATTTCTAAAATAGTTATAAATATTGCTCAATCCCACATTTGCATTCTTTGCAATAGCGCGCATAGATGCATCTTTAAAACCTTTCTGTACAAACTCTGTCCGGGCTGCCTTCAGTATCGATTTATATTTATCGTCTCTCAATATTCTCATCTCAATAGTGAACAATGTTCATTTATGAATACAAAATAACATCGATAAATGAAATTATACAATCACCATTTCTAGGTATTTTAACCCATTCTCATACTACTTAGTATTGATCTTTTGTTGCGGTCATAATAACAAAAGGACGTAAAACCTTCTGTCCGTCTTTACTAATTGTATTTTCGGTTAATATAACGGATTGTATATTTCCGAATCCCGAATTAGTTAGAAATACTTCTACTTCTTCGATCTCATAAAAAGTAAAGCCTGTTTGCGTAAAAGATAGTTTATCACCAAAAGATTTGGTGATAAAACTTATAGCAAGCAGCCCATCCTCATCTAAAATACGGTATATTTCGTCGAAATATTTTTGTGGATTGTTCCAGAAATAAAGGGTATTTGCAGAGAAGCAATAAACGAAAGAAGAGTCTGGTGCAGATAAAGATTCAGATTCGGCAGTATGCTTAAAAGCAACTCTGCCCGATTTTACGAGTGCATCATTATTCTTATTAGCTTCCTCCACCATTGCCTGCGAAATATCAATACCTTCGTATATGAGAGTATTTTCTTTTTCGAACAGATAGGATAAATGCATTCCGTTACCAAATCCGATTTCAAAAACTCTTGTATGTGGACGAATATTCAAGGCTTTTATTGTTTCGAATATCATGTTGCTGTTTGACTGAAACATATTCACTCCTATTTGACGCGCTTCTGCTCCGGCAGGACAACGGAGTTGTTTGGATAAATATATGCTATCGTATTCCATGCTAATTATTATTTTGCGATAAAAATACAAAACGATTAATAGTTCCGAAATAGCATTTGATAATGATATTAATCCCTTATAGTACTTACTTATAGGTATTCGGTAGCAGTCATGCGATATTTTATATTGAGAAGGTAAGCTTTTTATATAATTTCAGAGCCTTTCTCAGCGAAGAAAAAGATATCTCAAATACTTTTTAAATTTGTTCCTGACCAGATAAGTATCGTAATAAAGAGGATATATAAATATTCAACATTTCCTTTATTCTTTCTAATAAAACCAGACCGGATACTCTATATCAAAATCCATTTTATTCTGAAAATAGTTTATAGTTTACCGGATCAACGGCTGTAACATTAAATTAGTCACAATTGCCTGAGGAGGAGTTACTAATATGGTAATGGTTGCTGGTAACGACCTGTAAGCATCGTCTATATAAGGTTCTTCGCCTCCTAATCCTGCTTTTATATCATATTTAACAGTAGCTTCTCCCTGATAATTCAGTGCCGGAGTAAATATCACTTTACTTGTGCCTGGATCATATAGCCAGAGCCCTTCTGTGGTTGCATATGAGTACCCCGGCAGAGGATTGCCACTGTTATCAACAAAGCGGAAAGAAGAAGGATCGAGATAAGAAGAATTGCCGATCTGGTCAGGCTTTATCGGACCGGTAAATCCGATATCGTTTGTAAATGGATATATACTTACCTGCTTATTTAATGGAGTTTCAACTTCGTCATCAGCGGCTATAGCTGCTGATGGCAAGGTAATTTTTAAGTTCTTAATATAGTGATTATCGTAATAAGCACCTGTCGATGCAGCGAAACCTATACGAACATATTCCGGTGCTTTAGAATTCAGCACTTTAGACACACTTCTGGCACTACCATCACTATTACTCAAATCCCCATCTGCCATATTAGAGTAACTGTTTTCGATATAAGTTAATTGAACGGGATATTCAAAATTTTGAATAACAGTTACAAGCTTAGTGCCAACCTGAATTTTGACAGTTACAAGTTTACCTAAAACGGTGTTTGTGTTATTATCCACCCAGGGATAAAGCTCTACAATGGCTTTTCGATAAGCAGTGTTGCTTGTTTGTTCATCATTAAAGCTTGCTCCCCCCCTTAACGAAAAAGCATCACCGGCATTAATACTGGAAGTAAAGCTAGTGTACGCACCAGTATTTACATTAATTTTTCTGTTAAGTGAAGGGGTAAGTGTAGACTGTGAAATCAGGACGGGATATCCGGAATATCCATCTATATTTGCACCTTTATAATTACTGTCTATCGCCCCTTTGGCTCCTCTTAAAGTTACGTTACTATTCCTTAAAACATTACCATCCGACAGACCATTCACCCTGGATTCGCCCTGAAATCTTACGCTTTTAAAGTTTCCATAATTATCGAAGCCAATACCCAAATAACCACCCGTTAAGCCGGGAGCTCTTGCAGTCTTATATATCTCAATAGCCCTGTTGAAGGTATATCCCAAACCAAAACCCTTTGTTCCTATGGTAGGATTATTAACTGATGCATCGAAAAGGAATAAAGAAATGCCATCTGCGTTATTTGTAGCTTCTCCGCCATAGATCATGTATTCAAATTCGATTTTTATACCATTGATTGTCTTAAATTGGAGACTATTTACAAATACTGCTCCAAACTGACTTTGCACCGCATTGGTCAATTTTAGTCCTGCATCTGTAAATACGGCCGAATTAGTACCACTGGATACGGAAGGAATAGATATTGCAAATGGTTGTCCTGTCGATTTAAAGCTTTCCTCATAAGGGAAACTCCCATAGTTCTGCGCATTCATATTTAGAGTAATCAATATTGTGGACAACAGATATGTACCCTTTGCTAACGTAAGGCAGATTATTCTTTTTAGTCTGAAATTCATATCAAGAGACTTATTTTACAACAAAAACGACATTTATATATGTGATACCTGTAGCCGAAGCTTTAGTCTGATAAGTGAGTATACCCGTATCTGTAATACTAATAATATTCAATACCGAATCGTCAAGCCCTGTTATGTAGTAGTCTAACTTATCTGCATCATATACTGGTATATTGGGTTTCGAAAGTGGATTTCTTCTATTAGCCGGTATCGCAGTGAACTGCTTTTGATAAGCATCATACAGGTCAATCGTTTTATTACTGTTATGAGGATCAGAAGTGTCCAGAATAAATGAGGGCATATAAAAAAACCTAGACTCAGGGTCCCTGCCTGTCGGTATTACCCACTTCACACCGTTCCAATAATAAAGTCCTTCTGTAAAACCCTTATTGGAATCTTCGGTTAGATTATAAACCATTAATCCGATATGTTTATTATCCTCCACAGTCTTAGGATAGTCTGTACCTCCATTATTATAGGTATTAGGATCTTTCAGATTATCAAACATGGGGAACAACTTATCCAAATCAACCAGTCTTACACGCGGTAGATTAAAGCCCTTAGTGGCTGTTGTCCCGTTGTCGGAATCCGGATCTGTAAGGTCATATTCTTTCAGGTCTAATAAAGATCCTGTTACCGGAGATTTTCCTGATCCTATAGTCACCTGTGCACGGAGAGCTGTTGTTATCGAAGGCAAAGCTAATAATAGCAAGGTAAGCAAGAGTTGAAGTTGTTGTCTCTTATTAAAGCGGAATTGTTTCATGTTCGCGTTTATTTTATAAGTCTGAGTTTGTTTTATTTTTATTTATCTACAATCTATAATCTTCGCTGTTGTTATTGATTACTTGTGAAGCATATAAGTATTTAATAAAAAAGTTTGTATTAAGGTTGGAATATCTCTTAATAACAGTGTCTTGTATATAGAAAAAAATATGAGGCTTTGTTAAATCTATTATCTCCAAAATTTCGATGCAAAGGTAGAGATGAGTTCAGAATATTATAATAAAAATCTATTTCTGATTCCGTTAATAACAAAACGAATTCCGCATATACAATTCATTCGTTTCGATTTTCGCAACTAAAATCTATAACAAAATGTATTTAGAAATATTAGGCAGCTTATAAAGAGAAAATGACAATTTAATATAAAAAAGAATGAACTATATGAAAAATTACTAAGTTTACATCCTGAAAATAACAAATCAGCCATTCCTGTATATAAAACATTTACACTAGAATATGTATAATATAGATTCTTTATACAGAACTAACTCTTTGATATTTATTATATAAACGCGCATTTATAAAGAGATGAAAATAGATAAAATTAATTCAGAATTTATTGAGGCTATAAAAAACAGACTGGCAATGGGATCTGTGATAGATACATTGTCGGGTATTTTACCTCTAAGCAAAGAGGCTATCTACAGGCGTCTTAGAGGTGAGGTTTTGTTCACTTATTCTGAAGCAGTAATGATTGCTCAAAATCTTCAGATATCATTGGATGAAGTTGGATTAGGAGCTACCGATTATGCTTTATATGGCACAAATACCCCTACGTTTGCTCTTTCAGAAGACGCTTATACAGAAATCCTGAATCATTGGATTGGACATATAGCCCGCTTTCAAAATAAAGAATCTGCTCATTTCTATGTTGCAACGGGTAGTTTACCCGTATCTCTTTTGACATCTTATCCGAATTTGCTTAAATTGAGCTACTATATATCACTCTATGAAAAAGGTGATATATATGATAAGTATGGAAAGTTTTCGGAAACTCTAATTTCTTCGGATCTGTTGAATACATTATCCAATATTACAGCTCTAGTACAGAATATAAATAGTACATATATCCTTTCTAACAATCCTTTTACATACTATTTGGAACAAGTTCAATACCTTCATGAATTGGAATTGCTGGATGAAGACGATATAAGACAAGTAAAGGGAGAACTTTACAGTTTAGCAAACGATTTTAAATCGATTGCCGCTTCCGGAAAATACAAAACAGGTTATCTCGTCGACTTTTATTTAAGTGAAATTCGTGTAGATGCATCTTTCGGACTATTCGAAGATGGTCTGTATAATATAGCCTTTATCAAGATGTTAGGCATGAACTATAGATTGTCCAGAAATATGGAAGTTATAAAAACACATCGAAGGTCATTTGATAATATGAAACATTTTGCGACCTTGATTTCCAAAAGCGGTTCGTCCAGACGAAAACTTTTTTTTGAAGAACAAAAAATAATAATAGATAAGATTGGCTCATAGCATGTAGAATAAATCCGCTTTGGAGTAGATAAGTTTACAAATCGTCCACCATTGTGAAAAATTCGTATTATCAGACTGCAACACTAATCTTGCCGCAGTCTGATAATACGAATATGTTTGTTGTATAAGCCTGTAACGATTATTTAGGACTAATCAATCTTTCTAATTCTTTAAAGAAGCCATATCAATTACGAAGCGATATTTTACCTGCCCTTTCTCCAGCCTATCAAAGGCTGTATTAACATCCTGTACATTGATAAGCTCTATATCGGCTTTGATATTGTGCTTTGCACAGAAGTCCAATACCTCTTGTGTCTCAGCTATACCTCCAATATTGGAACCGGAGAAACTTTTCCTTCCATTTACCACATTAAAGGCACCTATTTCCAGTGGTTCGTTAGGTAATCCTACTATTACTAAAGAACCATCTGTTTTCAGTAAGTTGAGATAAGCATTGACATCATGTTTTGCAGAAACGGTATCCAATATCATATCCTGTTTCGGACATTTATTCATTTGTTCGGCATTGGAAGAAAGAACTACAGCATCTGCCCCCAAACGTTTTGCATCGTCAGCTTTCGATTGCGATGTGGTAAAGACCGTCACATAAGCACCCATTGCCTTGGCAATCTTTATGGCCATATGCCCCAGACCACCTATGCCTATTATTCCGATATTCTTGTCAGGTCCGGCATTCCAGTGCTTCAGCGGGGAATAAACCGTGATGCCGGCACAGAGGATAGGGGCAGCGCTCGGTAAATCTAAGGTATTGGGTACATGTACAACGTAGTTTTCGTCTACAACAATACTTTCAGAAAATCCGCCATAAGTGACTCCACCATGCTTACTGTCGGGTGAATTGAATACAACAGTCCATCCTTTTTCGCAGAATTGCTCTTCTCCTTCATGGCAATGTTCACATTCGCGGCAACTATCTACAATACAGCCGACACCTGCCAAATCTCCGACCTTGAATTTAGTTACGTTATTACCTGTTTTCGTAATCCTGCCAACTATCTCATGCCCGGGGACTATCGGATATATAGTGCTGCCCCAATCGTTATGAATGCTATGTAAATCGGAATGGCAAATACCACAATACAGGATTTCTATTTCTACATCGTTGGACGCAACTTCCCTACGCTCTATATTTAAATCTTTTAAAGGCTCTACAGCAGCCTCTGTTCCAAATGCTTTTACTTGTTTTGTACTCATAGTCTTTATTTTTATATATAACGATACTCAGTATTACTTGGTTTGAGGCAAAAGTAAAAGAAGAACTTTACACTTTTTTTGCTGAAAGGCTCAGATTTATTTGCTGAAAAGCTCAGGTATCCTTTTATCTCTTTGGGGAATATCCAAATTGTTTTTTGAAAGCTGAATAGAAGTGAGACAGGTTTTTGAAACCTACCTCAACATACACGTCACTTACTTTTTTATCCTCATTTTTGAGTTTTTCGTAAGCAACCTGCAGCCTTTTTTGTATAAGCCATTTCTGGGGCGGTACATCACTGATTTTTGTGAAATCCCTTTTAAAGGTTGCCAGGCTACGGCCAGTATAAGATGCTATTTCTTCCATAGAAAGCTCATACATGTAATTTTCGTTCATAAACTCGATAATATCAATCTTCCAGGGTTCGGTAAAGTCGAACAGTACAGGAAAGAATTCCTTACTGGTATTGAGCAGACAATATATTCCTTCCTGCAACTTCAGCTTTGCCACTTCATCGCTGGGTTTGATTTTGGAATCGAAATAAGGAGTGAGCGATTGAAAAAGGCTTGTAATATCGGGCCTGGATTTGATTCTGAATACACTTTCGTGAAGTTCGGATACCGATTTTGGTATTTCGCTTTTATGCAGTTTATTGTAGAATTCGCGAAGCAGGTTACGACGGAAAGTTAGGGAAATCCCCTTATATTGCTCTTTTTCAGTGTGATTTTTATACATCGTGATACGGTGGTCACGACGAATAAAGGCACATTCTCCCGGACGAATAATGGTTTGTTGTCCATTATCATCGATCACATGCTCGCCCGAATAGAGATAAAGCAGCGTATGGTCTTTTGTTGCATGTACACATGTGGTATTGTCGTTGGTATAGCATGACAGAAATATGCCGGAATAATCTAGCGTTTCCACTCTAACTCTCTGTTCCATATCATCTTTTGTTTTTACAAATATAACTATTCTTTTGCTCACAAGCTCAATCTTGTGGATTGATAAAACTATTTTTATTATCCAAAAATAAAGAAGATAAATTAATTTATTTTTGCTGTGAAGCTCAATTATTTTTGCTCACAGGCCCATCGGGGATTATTCTTTTTACATGAACGGTGAAGATAATTAACATTAAAATTTACATTATTATTTAATCCATCAAAGCTCTATTTCATAATCGATATCCATCTGGTTTATAAAATAGATGTCGTGCGATACGAGCAATACTGTTCCTCCAAAATCCCGAACTGTTGCAGTAAGTATCTCGATATTCCGGATATCGATGTTGTTTGTCGGTTCGTCCAGAATAAATATATCGGGTGTATTGGAGGATACCATCAGGCAACTGAGAGCAAGTTTCATTTTTTCACCGCCACTGAGAAGAGCGCACTCTTTATCCCAGGACTGGTAAGGAAAAAGAAAGCGGTTGAGTATTGTTTTTATTTCATGTTCCTGCAATCCTGTACTAAATTGCTGTATTTGTTCATAAACCGTCAGCCCGTTATTGATGATAGAATATTCCTGATCGAGATACACGTGAGTGAAATCGGCCAGTTCCAATACACCCTGCTGAGGTAGCAATTGTCCTGTGATTAGTTTCAATAAAGTAGTCTTACCCGATCCGTTACTACCTCGAAGCAATATTCGCTCACCGCTCTTTATCTGGAAATTTAGTGAATCCTTCCACAAAGGATTATCATTGTAGCTGAAATTTATATCTTTTGCCGAAACCAGTATTTTTCCCGCATGCAGGCCTGATTCACTGAAATCTGTTTTCATCGCTTTCATATCAGGCATAGACTTTCGTATATCGTTGATATTCTCTCTTAAAGATCCCATCTTCTGTTCATGTGTGCCTTTCTGCTTCGCTGTACTGTTTTCTGCTTTATTTCGTAATGTGTTGACCACGATACGGGCTATTCCTTTCTGTTCAACATTTTTTTTATTACGAATATCCCGTTTCTGATTTCGTTCCGCTATTTCCCTTGCTGTTTTACGTACAAGGCGCAGTTCTTTTTCCTGTTCTTCCAGCTTTACCTGCAAAGATAGTACCTCCTGCTCTTTTTGGATTTTATAGAACTCGTAATTTCCGGCATAATAAGTAATTCCATCTTTTCTCAGCTCATAGGTTTCCGGCAATAAGTTCAGAAGAGCCCTGTCGTGGCTGATGATAACCATTGCCTTGCGGGATGAAGTGATGAAATCATATAATTTTCCACGATAGTGATAATCGAGGTGATTTGTTGGTTCATCGAACAGGATAAGCCCCGGCTCATGTATGTCTATACCTGCAAGAAACAACCTTGTTTTTTCACCTCCGCTGAGGCTATCCAAAGATGCTGTAAACGGGATATGTTCCATTCCCCACTGGGATAATGCAGCTTGGGAGCGTTCTTCTATTGTCCAGTCATCATTAAGCAAAGCAAAGTTTTGAGGGGAGGCATCATTATTGAGAATTGCATGCAAAGCTCTTAACTTACTGTCTATTCGCAACGCCTGAGCCACTGTCATCAGGTTATACTGCCCAAAGTGCTGTGGTATATAGTATGGCTCAGACGAACAGATTATTTCGCCCGATGAAGGTATTAAATCTCCTTTCAGCAAATGCATTAAAGTCGATTTGCCAGAGCCGTTATCTCCTATCAGGGCTATTTTCTGCCCTTTAGTTAATGAAAAACTGACACCCTGAAAAAGAACTTCTTTATCAGGATGTGTATATGTTAATTGTTGTACGGAAATACACATGATAGATATAATTTTAAAATATTAAAAACTCGGAACCCCGGATACGGCATAATTGCCGCCCGAACAGAGTGCCAGAAATGATTATCCGTCTTACAGACCGGATAGATGCATTAAATTTGCTTTGCTGATTTAAGAATTACATGTTGGTATAAAAAATGACTGAGAGACAGATATTAAAAATATACTGCATAGTCAATTAAACAATTGAGAAATAAACCTGTGTATGGTAAAAGTTTTTTACATTCTCATCGAAGTGGTTTTATTGTTCGGAGTAAAAGTAGTAAATGTTATCGATACAGGCAATATATTTACAATCTTTTGTATCAACCAATCATATTCTATTGTGAAAACTTTTCGATAAAAGTCTTTTGTTTTAACCAAAATATACTATCTTTGCACTCGCTAAAAGCAAAAAGGATGGTCCCGTAGCTCAGCTGGATAGAGCAACAGCCTTCTAAGCTGTGGGTCAAGCGTTCGAATCGCTTCGGGATCACTTAAAGATCAGCAAATAAGCGACTTATTTCTGATAAAACAAGACAAAACTCTCTAAGATAAATTCTTAGAGAGTTTTTTTATTCTCTCCTTTAGACATAATCAGTCATCAGAATGCCGATATTGAACGGTCATTCGTTATGGAATCGTTACGGATATCAAGAATGACAAAAACCGTAACGATTACAGCGGCTCGTATTTCTGTTGTGGTTATCTTTCCCTCCTGAATCAAAGAGTTTGTAAAGCAACTATAATCCCAAAGCTATAATAAGTATGATTAGGACTATATTTATCGTTACTGTACGCAATCCTATCATACAAGAGACTGTTTCATTCTATATAAATTTGAAGACAGGCAATAAACAGATATAAAAAACAGGATGAGCCTTACAGCAAAAATCATTGAGCCGTTGAGCGAAAATACCTTGGAATAACTATCATAATTTTGCATTATACATAAATGACGACATCCGACTACTATAAATAATAAAAAATAATGATATGAAAAAGAGGATTAAAAATTCAATGATGGCACTAATTATATGTTTTTGCATCACGGGAAATTTATTTGCGGCAAACTCCGACGGAAAAATATATGAAACAAAAAATATTAATACCTGTATAACTATGGATGAAGATCTGAACTTAACTCAAGAGTGGGATAAAGTATTTCCCAAAAGTGACAAAGTGAATCACAGTAAAGTAACATTCCGCAACCGATACGGTATCATGC
Organism: uncultured Dysgonomonas sp.; assembly: GCF_900079725.1. Classification (NCBI taxonomy): domain Bacteria; kingdom Pseudomonadati; phylum Bacteroidota; class Bacteroidia; order Bacteroidales; family Dysgonomonadaceae; genus Dysgonomonas; species uncultured Dysgonomonas sp. The sequence goes on along the minus strand of NZ_LT599032.1, from coordinate 4,919,781 downwards.
TCGCTGCCGATATGTATATACCAAAAGATGCTACCGGAAATTTGGCAGCCATCGCTGTAAGTGGCCCGTTTGGGGCAGTAAAAGAACAAGCGTCCGGTCTCTATGCCCAGGCTTTGGCCGAACGCGGATTCCTTACCATTGCCTTCGACCCTTCGTACACCGGCGAGAGCGGTGGCGAACCTCGTTATGTAGCTTCGCCTGACATCAATACGGAAGATTTTTGTGCAGCAGTCGATTTTCTCTCCACTCTCAACAATGTAGATCCTGAACGTATCGGGATTCTTGGTATTTGCGGATGGGGTGGTATGGCTGTCAACGCTGCAGCTATAGACACCCGCATCAAGGCGACTGTAGCCTCGACAATGTATGATATGAGCCGCGTAAATGCCAACGGTTATTTCGATTCGATGGATGCCGACAAACGGTATAAATTGCGTCAACAGCTCAATGCTCAGCGAACAATTGATATCCAAAATGGCACAAACACTCTTGCCGGAGGTGTCATAGACCCGCTGCCGGACGATGCTCCTCAGTTTGTGAAAGATTACTATTCTTACTACAAAACGAATCGAGGTTACCACAAACGTTCACTCAACTCGAACGGTGGTTGGAATATAACGTCGTCTCTTTCTTTCATCAATATGCCTTTGCTATCGTATAGCGACGAAATTCGAAGTGCTGTACTCTTAATTCACGGAGAGAACGCCCATTCCCGCTATTTCAGTGAAGATACTTTCAAAAAATTGAAAGGAGATAACAAAGAGTTGATGATTATTCCCGGAGCAAACCATGTGGATCTGTACGACCGTCCCGAGATTATTCCGTTCGACAAACTAGATTCTTTTTTCTCAGAAAACTTAAAATAATTATAAGATGGATATATTTGAAAGAATGAAACGAGGGGATTTAATCCTTGAAAATGACCCCGAATATCCTAGATTATATGAGGCTCTTCTTAGAGGAATGCGTATCACAGGCTTACTAAATGCGTCCTACCATACTAAAGAACAAACCCGTGATATTATCAGTGAACTAACCGGACAGCAATTGGACGAAACAACATGGATTGTACCACCATTTTATACCGATTTCGGTCAATTTATCCGCTTGGGTAAAAAAGTATTTGTCAATAGTGGATGTATGTTTATGGACAGAGGAGGCATCACTTTGGAAGACGGTGTTTTTATCGGGCCAAATGTAAACATAATTACTGAAAATCATGCTGAAGAGCCCGAATTAAGGCACAATGTCTATACAAAACCTATCCTTATAAAGCTTAATGCCTGGATAGGCGCAGCAGCAATTATATTACCGGGGGTTACGATCGGAGAAAATGCGATCGTTGCCGCTGGAGCTGTCGTAACTAAAGATGTACCTGATAATATGATAGTAGGTGGTAATCCGGCAAGAGAGATAAGAAAAATAAAAACAAACTCCTTATGAAAAAGATAGCTACCGCATTAGTATCTATTATGATGATAACAAATCTTTCAGCATGTAACTCCAATGATACGGGCAATCTGTATACACCGGAGATCAACTATGAAAATACGAGACAAAACGGAGATGAAAATAATAGAAGTATAAAGCTTTTGATTGATTCTGTTGAATTTATAGCTGTCTTAGAAGATAATGAGACGACCAGCACCTTCAAAAAGTTACTTCCAATTACTATAAATATGTCTGAGTTGAATAACAATGAAAAATATTACAATTTGCCAAACCCATTACCTACCAATTCCTCCAATCCAGGAACTATCCGAAACGGAGATTTAATGCTATATGGTTCAAGCACATTGGTATTATTTTACAAAAACTTCTCAACATCATACAGTTACACCCGAATAGGAAGTATTGATAATCCGTCGGGGCTACAAAGTGCACTTGGAGCAAGCGACGTAACTATTACATTTGAGATCCAACGATAAAGCCAAAATATACATATAAGACAGGCTAGATATAGAGCATAATTCTTTTAGCATAAAAAATGGGTAAGTTAGTAGTATAAACTTACCCATTTTTATTATTTGAAAGTATATTTACCTTTATTTAGACATCGAACCTAACATTTTTACCATTGCAGGATCGCGATGATCGAAGAAAAGGCTTTTTACTGTATCCAATGTTTTGATTTGTTCCATATCTTCATTACTCAAATCAAAGCCGAACACATCAAAATTTTCAATCATCCGGTCTTTACGAACCGACTTAGGAATAACAACTACATCCCTTTGGATAAGCCATCGAAGAACGATCTGAGCAACTGATCTATTATATTTCTCTGCAATGGAAGTAAGTATCTCATTAGAAAACATATTATTTAATCCTTCGGCAAATGGCCCCCATGATTCAATCTGCACACCATTTTCTTTCATAAACTTCTGATTGTCTGCTTGCTGGTTGAAAACATGAGTCTCCACCTGATTTACAGCAGGTACAACTTCATTATGGATTATCAAATCCATCAATCTGTCAGGTTGAAAGTTACTAACTCCAATGGCACGAACTTTACCTTCCTTATATAGCTCTTCCATTGCCCGCCATGCTCCATGTACATCATTATATGGCTGATGTATCAAATAAAGGTCGAGATAATCTAATCCAAGTTTTTCCAAAGATTCAGAAAATGCAGCCTTCGCACTTTCATAACCGGCGTCGCTTATCCAAAGTTTGGTCGTAATAAAGAGGTCTTCACGGTGTATACCACTTCTGTTAATTGCCCGGCCAACGGCTTCTTCGTTATAATATGCTGCTGCGGTATCGATGGAACGATATCCTACTTGTAAGGCTTCAGTGACTACACGTTCCGTTTCCTCCGGTTTTACCTGATAAACACCGAATCCTAAAACCGGCATTTCTACTCCATTATTTAATTTTACTGTTTTCATCATTACTCCTTTTATTGTTTATCGTAACTGTTATATTCTTCGTCCGATACCGGCTGCATCCAAACCACAGCACCTTTATGGGATTGCGGACTAATCGCAATATGTTCAAACTCACTATCAGGAGTTGCACCATGCCAATGAACGACATCTGCATGGATCTCTACCACATCGCCTACATTGAGTAACTGGATAGGCTTTCCTTTTTCCTGATAATAACCTTTTCCTTTTGTACAGAGTAGTATCTGTCCACCGGGATGAGAATGCCAATTGTTTCTGACGCCCGGTTCAAAGATTACATTTCCAATTGTCATATCGAATTTCTCTTTGTCTGTTACCAGCATTTGCAACCATGCCGTACCACTGAAATAATCGTTATTTATCTTATCTCCTTTTGGAAATATATAATTGGATTCTTTGTTTATCGATGTTTTCATTTCGTTTTTATTTGTTGAATTATTACATGCTGTGAATAAAAATATAACAACAGCCAATAAGGCAAAACCATTTCTGTTTATTGTTTTCATACTCTTTTTGTTTTTATTATTTAAGGTATTGTTTAAAGAAAGAATTTAGTTTAGGTAATGATATAGCCTGATATTCCTCCCTATCGTACAAATCCACATGTGAAGCTCCCGGTACCACAAACAGCTCTTTAGGTTCAGCAGCTTTGCTATAAGCGTCTTCGCTGAAATAAGCTGATATGGCATGTTCGCCTACGATGAACAATAGTGGTCGTGGGGAGATCGTTTCAATCTGTGCAAAAGGGAAGAAGTTCATCATTGGTGCGAGACTGGTATATGAATAACTTGTAGTTGAATTAGGGTGTCCACCTCTTGATGTACGATAATAGTCAAAAAACTCGCGGGTATTCTCTGTATCATTCGGACCGAGTTGAGTAGGAATAGCTGCAATATCTTTTCTTGCTGCACCTGCAAACTCTTTTGTACGTTGTTCGCCGATTTCATCCAATGTTTTCATACGCTGCTCATAAGTAATAGCATCGCCTAATCCCTGGCGGCGGGCACGTCCCATGTCGTACATACTGATGGTTGCTATCGCTTTTATCCGATGATCTATCTGTGCTGCACTCACCGAATAGCCGCCACCACCACAAATACCAATAACACCGATAGCATCTGCATTTACATTCTTATGATTACTGAGAAAATCCACTGCTGCACTGAAATCTTCTACCCGTGCTTCGGGTGACTCTATATAGCGCGGATAACCGCCACTTTCACCATAATGAGTAGCATCAAAAGCAAGTGTAATATATCCAAGCTCAGCCATTTTTTGTGCGTGTAAGCCGGATGTTTGTTCTTTTACCCCACCAAAAGGATGGCCGACCACGATAGCAGCATACTTCTTGTCTGCATCATAGTTTGGCGGAAAGTACAGGTTGCCTGCTACATTGTTGTAAAACCTGTTATGGAAAGATACTTTCTCTATTTTCACCCCGTTTGCCATTTCCGGAGTTTTATTCTCAGCGTTTAGTCCCCTTTTTTGTAATACATCACTCAATACAAATTTGGCGGCCCCGGCATTCTCTTTGCTCACATTTACCTCAATAATGCCTATCATCTGCCTAAGCTGGACCGGTGTTATTCCTACGTTCAGAGAAAGATTAATATGTGAGTTTAACATCGGCTCCACGCCACCAATCCCCATTAATATCGACACAGTCACCATTTCGCGTTGCGCATAGGTCAATACATCACGCTCAAATATATCGGCAAAGAGATGCTCTTTAAGAAAGGTTTCTATTTCGGGGCTGAAACCGGCGTAACCTGCGGTGGTACGTCCTTCTGATGGTGTAACACCAGATAGTTCAGCGAGGACTTCTTTACCTCTTTCATACTTGTCGCGGGCATCAGTAATAGGCGATGCCTCACGTCCCCAATTGTCATTTATTCCTGCGGCTTTACGTTCGTCCAGTGTGGCCATGAAGGTTTGTAATCCTCTCAGGCTTCTGGGAAATCCGCTATAAGCATACAGGTGTACCAACATTTCTTTTATTTCGTTTACAGTAAGTCCGGCTTCAAGACCGGCAACCAATTCAGGTTTCAACTTTTCCAGTTCTCCTCTGGCTGTAAAAGCAGAGATAGTCACTATTTTTTCTTGCTTTTTGCTTAACATATCATTCTGTGCATTTATATTACCGAATATCCCCAGTAATATGGTAATTATTATATATAATTTTATATTCTTCATATCTGAATTCTTTTATTTTTCTACCTTTATCCGTTTAATAATCTGGTGAAAGAGAGTGAGCCCAGCTTCCACTTACCATCCACAAGCACATATACTTCCGTAACGATAAAAGGATTTACCACTTCATTACCTCCAACAACAGCAGTCAAACGTATCTTATCTAAAATTACAGCCGTATTACCAACAAAACGTACCGATGTTTCCTGTATCTCTGCATGCTTATAATGAATTCCGCCGCTTTTGATAGTGTTCAGTTCCTGCTCTTTGCTCATTACTCCACCCATGTGAACAAAGACTGCTTCCTGATGAAATAGATCGTTCAATGAGTCCACATTTATCTTCGCCATCCATTGCCATTTAGTCTTAGACAGGTTTATAAGTTCTTGCTTCGTTTTCTCTTCACTGGTTATTTGTTGTTGTGCAAAAACTCCCTGAATTCCAAGTATCATACCTAATGCAAGAATTAAAAATTTCACATTGTTGTTTTTTATTATTTTCCTTTCCATATGTATATTGTTATTGATTTGAAATGATACCTATCTCTTTTAACCAATCTGTCACATCGGCATTTTTATTGGTTGTTCCAAAACCTTTCAGATGCTCAGAATCAGGAGTAAGTTCTACTATTTTAGCCAAAGTCTCATCCCTGTAGGTAGCAGCATATGTACAGAATGGGATGATCGTTTTCCCTTTGAAATCATAATTCTCACTTTCTAGAAATGACCAGATAGCCATAGGCGCGGTATGCCACCAAACAGGACAGCCAATAAAAATAGTATCGTATTGATCCAGGTTTTCTACTATGGTTTTCAAATCAGGACGAATTCCTTCGTCACGTTCCACTTTTGCCACTTCGGTACATGGTACATATTCGGATGGATAAGGTTCTACAGTTTCTATTCTGAACAGTGTGCCTCCGGTATGTTTGGCTATATTCTCAGCTACCTGCTGTGTAGTACCTCCCCAACTGAAATAAGCAATAAGAATCTTACGATCTCTTATTTCAGGTGTCTCCTCTATATTATCATTATTACTTGAACATGCCGATACAGGACATATTACTAACATTATTAACAGAGCTAAAACGAAATATCTCATAATTATATTTTTTATTTATCGAGTCCTTTTTCTTTGAGCCAGCCGGAAAGCAAATCGGCTATCTCTATATTATTCAGGTCAGAGAATGGGAAATGAGTATTACCATAAATCCCTATTTCGGGGAGAAGTATGACTGTAACATCACCTCCGTATTTATTTACAACATCCCGCCATTTTCTTGCCATTTCGAGACGGGCACGCCAACCGTCGGCTCCGGGATTGTCGGATGGCTCTTCGGGAATGAAATCACCATAGTAAATGACAACAGGAATTTTAGTCAGTTTCAGAAAGTCCTGCATAGATACACTATTGGCGACTAACGCTCCCGCTGAACTTGGAATGGGTTCCGGCATTTCTTCTTCAGGAAATACAAAGCCGCTGCCCGGCTCATATGATGCTATAGCTTTTACTTTATTGTTATTAATAGCTGTCAGCCAGCCAAAACCACCCGCATGAGAATGAGTAACAAGTATTCCATCGCCTATTTTATTGAAAAGTTCGGTAGTTGCAGAAGTAATTACATCTGTATCGAACCCTCCGATATTAGGTGTGATTTGCCGGAAATACTGGTTAAGCGTTTCTTCACTCTTATCAAACTGCACACCTTCAAAATAATCGGGCCAGATACCTAATCGGAATGTACCAAACCATTCCTGTTCATCAGGTGTGGGTTTTATAGTTGCTTCTACCGTACTACGTCCTGCATTACCCCTTCTTGGCTGATTGATAAGGTATACACTAAAATTTCGTCTGAGAAAAATATTCTGAAAGCCTTCCCTCCCATCTGGTGTAGTTTCCCATGTCTTTGAGAATTGTCCGATACCATGCCAGAACACTAAGGGTAGTTTACGGGCCTTATCGGGTATTTGATAAAAAACATATGCATGGTCACCGTGATAAGTCTGGCCTTCACTGGTTCTGGTATAAGGATTGAATGTCCCCGGATTGGTTAAAACTGAGCCTCCTATGGCAAAACTTCCCTGTTCTTTTATTATCAGCAGCCCGTTCCCTTCATCTTTATAGCGCTGCCTGCAAGCCGAAAACAAGGACAGAATACTCAAAGCCATGAAAGCAATAGTTAAGCTTTTACTTTTTTGATCCATATTTTTCCTATTTAAAAGTTTATAATTTTCATATTACAAACTTACGTTCAATAATCTCTCTTGTAAATAGACAGATTACTGATTCTTCTACCATTATTACTGATTGACATAATGTAGAATATCAACCACATACACAAATTACGGTTTCTTATACCATTATTACTGATTTGATACATGATTAAGTATTTTTCAATTTAAAAGACTTATTTTTGTTTTAAATAAAATCAGAGTTTATGAGTGAGATATTAAATTTTGACACAGTACACGACTATAATACATTTCTTGGAGTTGAAACATTACATCCCTTGATCAATTCTATTGATTTTACCAAAGTAGGAAAGGAATACAGGCATGCGCGTAAAAGATACGGGTTCTACTTCATTTTCCTGAAAGATGTGAAATGTGGCGATTTAATTTATGGGCGTCACACATATGACTATCAGGAAGGAACTCTCGTTTTTATAGCCCCGGGACAGGTGGCAGGCAAAGACGATACTGGTGAAGTGTTCAGGATGAAAGGTTGGGGACTTTGTTTCCACCCGGACTTGCTCCGGGGAACTCCTCTCGCTCAAAAGATGAAAGACTATTCGTTTTTTTCATACGAAGCAAATGAGTCCCTGCATATGTCGGAGCGAGAGAGACAAATTATAGTGAATTGTTTTAAGGAGATAAGAGAGGAATTGAGACACTCTATTGATAAGCATAGTAAATCAATAATCACAGCTAATATTGAAGTTTTCCTTAATCATTGCATGCGCTTCTATGATCGTCAGTTCATTACCCGCGAAAATGTAAATAAAGATGCATTAAGTAATTTCGAAATGTTACTCAACAATTATTTTGAATCCGATAAACCTCAGACGATTGGTCTACCTTCGGTTCAATACTTTGCTGATGAACTTCATTTGTCTGCTAATTATTTTGGCGATCTAATAAAGAAAGAAACAGGTAAATCTGCACAAGAGTATATACAATTGAAAGTTATAGAAGAAGCAAAGGACAAACTATACAATCCTGATAAAACGGTGAATGAAATAGCTTACGAATTAGGGTTTAAGTACCCGCATCATTTTAGTCGTATGTTTAAAAAAATAGTAGGTAGTTCTCCGAGCGATTATCGGTTGGTAAATTAAAATACACCTCAATTAGATAGCCAAGGTTATTCTATAATTATCTTTTTATACGAATACTACGCTTATTTATTATTGATATAGGAACAAACATTTCTTTCAAAGGTATAATCTGTCCCATAATATAAAGATTATTCTTATCAACCAAGATGGATGAGTCAACCATCTTCAAGCTTTTAATATCTATACCGTCCAATGTATAGAGGTCATAAATCAGCTTCTTGCCATCAGTCAAATATGCACTTGGATTCCCAGAATCATCAACAATAACGCCAAGTTTTTTTATATCTACATCATTTCTATCTGAATAATTACCTGTGTAGAAACGATTATCATCAATAATGTAGGAATTTCTTATAGTTTGTAATACACGAACCTCTGACGGATTTGGAAAAGTGTCTATAGGTTTATTCTCATAAACAGAATAAAGTTTATTTCCGTACTGATAATATTCCCTGTTAAGATTTTTAAATTTTGAAGGCACGAATGCGTCTGTTGATTTTGATTCAGTATCATAAAAGATAACCTGAACAGGGATAAAGCCACGGGGAGTTCGAAGCATAGTCTTCCCTTCAACAATGGCTAGAGGTCCATCATAAATGCGAGCATTAACCTTCGGCGGCAGATTGATATATATTGTACTATCATCGCTTAAAGAATAAGTGTTTGCTATATGCATATCTGTAAAATATGGTACTCTATCGAACCTTAGCATCGCCCGGTTCCATACCCATGATTTTATCCCGTCTCCTAAGCCTCCGTCGACAATATGAGTGTTTCGGGCATCAAGATCAGTTTCTATCGGAATAGTATTCTGATGCCATACCAGATAAACCTTTCCATTATATGAAAATCCATATTTATAGAATCTAAGAGGTGTGGCTGGTCTGCGTACTTTATCAATAATACGAACAAGAGATACATTATTATTTATTAGCGGATGGTATGAATGCCAAAATCCATCCTTGTCTGCAAAGACATTTTGTATAATATGCTCTGTCGAAGGAATATCAGCAACCTTTAGCGACTCCGGAAATATTTTATTATTCATTTCCGGATATAAGTATAGCCCATCTTCTTTCTCGAAAAAGTAACTACCCCTATGTTTATACTCCTTAAAGGCAGTGGTTACTCCAGACTGACTATATATGACATCTTTATTTATCCATATAGAGTAATCTCTTTTTAAAGGTATGATTTCGGAAAGATTCCTGTTCCTAGGCTCAATTGATACAGTACTTCCTATAAAGGCCAATTGTATAGTATCATAATCAATGTCCTTTATTTCCACATATGAATGATATGTACCGACAACCCCTCCGGATATCACTTCATAACCTATTTTATTGAATGTATTGGATATTCCCATTCTTCCAATCGTAAAATCAGGCATGAAGCTCCCCAACATAACTTGGGGCTTATCAGAAATCTGAAATATAGAAACCGGTTCGTCTATATCATTTTTTATCTGTTCTTGCAAATAGTCAAAAACTTTAACTGCATATAACGTCGTATCCTCGAAATAGCCTGCAAAAGAAACATGGTCTTTCACTTCATCCATAATCTTTTCCATTATCTTAAACCTGCCGTCAGCTTCTTTTATCAATTCGGCTTTGATATCTCGATATTTTTCAGAAGCTCCATGAACAGACTTATAACGATATGAAAATTGCACATATTGAGCCGATTCAGCATCTTTGATTGATTGAATATCTTCACATGTAACCTCTATCAGATATATATTGGTATTATCCTCCAGATTGGCAAGCAGGAAGCCATCCTCTATATAATATGTTCGCTGTTGAGCTATTAAATTGCTATTCATCAATAGAAGTAATAAAAGTGGAAGATAATATACTTTGATTCTCATATTTTCCGGATTCGATTTATAGATGTTCTGTCCAAACAATTTTCAGAAATTCAGGAGTATAATTTATTTCTACATAAACTTTCACATTAAGGCTGGTAGCTTTGTTTAATTTCCAATAAAAATAGTAAATATTTGATTATTAAACGAATCATATAACAGGTAATTAACTCAAATGCTTCAGGGATCTCTATCGTACGCCCATCCTTTTTCCAGTTAACAGGGCTACATATAAGTATATCGGGACTGAAAAATAGTATATAAATATAAAATTATTCACTATAAGTGAACATAAAAAATGATTATTGGTTGAAAGTTTATTGAGTATTATTATTCACGTACCTTAATTAACTTAATATCCTTATACCAATGAAAACTAAAACACCAGATCTTACATCTGAAATGTATATTAAAGATATTGATGAAATTTCTGTATCTCTTGATGTATGGAATCTGAAAGAAGAACAAGACTTTGAATTTATAGCCAGAGAGAATAAGATCCTACTGGTAATTAATGGTAGTCTGAGATGTTCGCTGCCCGGATATACCGACGAAAGTCTCAGCTCGGGTCAAATGATATTCATATCTATAGGTACGCGTTGCCTGATAAATACCATAGAAGGAGTATCTGTCATATGTCTGAAACCAGGCTTAATCCTAAGCCGCTGTAATCATTCTGACCTCAACCAATCCCAATTATCAGAAAATAAATTGACTATTCTGGAGTTTACCCCGATTATCTCAGCTTATGTCGATTCATTAAGATGGTTCCTTAACATGAACTTTAAGGACCATACTTTATATATTTGCATAAAGACAAGGGAGCTTTTCTACCTGATGTCTATTTGTTATACTCACGGAGAAAGAAGTCTCTTTTTTAAAAATTTAGCCTCACGAGATAAGGATTTTTCCGATTTCATATATCAGAACTACAGAAAGGTAAAATCTATCAATGAACTGGCCGGTTTGTCCTGCTATAGCCGTTCTGGTTTCGAAAAACACTTCCGTAAAACCTTCGGAGTACCGGCATCTCACTGGATTACATTACGCAAGGCTGCAGAAATCTATCATGAAATACGCCGGAGCAGGAAAAGTATAAAACAAATTAGTTTTGATCATGGGTTTTCGTCCCTGTCTCACTTCCATAAATTCTGCAAATCAAAATTCGGTTTAGCCCCCGGATATATACGTAAACAAATAAGAACTGATGAGGATATGATAAAAAAGGAAAAAAAGTAACAAAAAAAGGAAAAAATATATGATATTTCTTAATTATCTAAAATTTATTTTTGTGAATCAGAAACCAGAAGACAACATTTTAAGACTTGTTAATACATAATAATAGAGAGATTTTACCTTCATTTATACTAAGACAAAAAAAATTAATCAGGCAAATTTAACAGAAAAGAATAAAAAATAAGAAAAACATATTCTGCTATGTATGAATACACATAGCTAATAAAGCCCTCTGAATAAAAAAAATAAAGCTTGTGTTAACTCATCCTTAAAGAGAGTATACTATCCGAAAATTTATAAATAAAGACTTTATAATAACATAAGAAGACAATTGTACAAATAACAAATACTCTAAGTCAAATTGATTTTATAAAATCAATAAAACAACTACTCAATAATATCCGATGACCAAAAGAATAATATTTCTCACACTGTTTATCTGTGGGATGTTTTTGCCAGGCAATGGCCAAACTATATCTAAAAAAAACGGATTACCATCTGGCAAGGAGGCAATGCCTCTACTGGGGCTCAAATCCAATCTGATTTATGATCTGACAACAACCTTGAATGTGGGCGTTGAATATCGCTTATCGGAATATCTGAGTTTGGATATATCGTTCAATTACAATCCCTGGACATTCTCAAACAACAGGAAATTCAAGCATGTCCTTATACAGCCGGAGTTACGCTATTGGATTAACGAACCGTTAAACTCTCATTTTATAGGTGCCCACCTTCTTTATAGCCACTACAATGCAGGGAATTTACCTTTCGGAGCATTAAAAGACTACCGTTATCAGGGTGATGCTTACGGTTTTGGCATATCTTATGGCTATCAGTGGATTCTTTCTCCCCGTTGGAATCTAGAGGCAACCCTCGGTATAGGATATGTGTATTTCGATTACACACGATATGAATGTGAAAAATGCGGACGGGAGCTAGGTACCGGAAATAAAAATTATTTGGGCCCAACCAAAGCTGGCCTCTCACTTATTTACATTCTTAAATAATAACATATCAAATAATATTATGAATCGGACAAAATATTATACCATTCTGTTTGTAATCCTTTTACAATTTACGCCTTTATATAATATTGGTCAAAACACTTATCTGAGAAACCTCACAATCAGGGAGATAAACGACAGTTTACAGGTGAGCTACCGGATAAATCCGAACCCGGATTCCATAATCAATAGTCAAGCAATATATATTAGCCCCGTATTAATGATGAGAGACAACCACTACCCTTTAGAACCTGTAATCATTGCCGGGAAGAATAAACAACAAATACTCCGGCGATGGGCCAACAACTATAAAAGAGAATTACCATCCTACATTATTAATCCTGAATTACAAAATGATTCTGCAATATACTTCAATGTACAAATACCCTATCTGCAAAAAGTCGATTCTGCCCGTATACTTGTAAAGCTAGAATCTCTACACTACAGGGGCAAACATACACTTACATCAGATATTACGGTAAGTCCTGTTATTCAGGCAAGTCAGAAAACATATATAATTTCACCCCAAGTTAGCTTTATCACGCCTAAAAAAGAGAATAAGCATCATTGTGTGCAGAAAAGTAATTCTGTATTTTTTAAGATAGGACATTCTGATATACTTCCTACATACAGAAACAACGATACAGGGATATCCGAAATGGAAAGAATATTGCGCGATCTGGTTAATAATAAAAATATTTCTCTGGAAGCAGTATATATACATGGCTATGCTTCTCCGGAAGGTAGATATGGTGTAAATGAAACTTTAGCCCAGAAAAGAGCATTGGCTCTGAAAAATCATATAAGATCAATGTTTAACATTCCGGATAGCTTATTGAAAACAGATACAACCCCAGAAGACTGGACCGGACTGACTGCGCTTATAGAATCTAAAGAATTGATTAACAAGGAAGATATTCTGAATATCATGTCCATAGAAAGAGATGATGAACGTGAGACTGCATTGAAACAACTAGATAGCGGAAAACCATATCATATAATACAAAAGGAGTTGTTTCCACAGCTAAGACGTGTAGAATATCAAATCTGTTATTCTATCAAGGATTATAATGGGGATGAAATCAAAATATTGGAAAAAAGTAATCCTGAAAATTTATCTCATACAGAGCTTTACAATCTGGCTATGAGCTATGGAGAGACCAGCCCCGAATATAATCGATTGTTCACAGAAACTATTCCTTTTTACTTTCCCGACGATACGGCAGCGATCAACAATGCCGCTGCAGTCTTGATTAAAAACAGAGACTTAGATGCTGCGAGACGCCTTTTGGAGCAGGCTGCCTCAAGCAACCTATTGTACAATAACATGGGCATAATCTATATGTTGGAAGGTAATCGGGAAGAAGCAATCCGTTGTTTCGACAAAGCCATTTCCTCTGGTAACGAACAGGCTGTATATAATAAAAGGGAATTACAGCGTAAAAAATAAAAAAGCTTTACTGAGATATTTAAAGGTAAATAATTCATTTATAAGTCAAATCAATCACATTGAATCAATTTAAAAAACCAACAGCGTATGAAAAAAAAATTCAGCTATCTGGCATTATTAGCCATAGTCCTATTACTTGGCTTTAGCGGTTGCTCTAACAGTGAGGATACAGAACCCGTAGATAATGCAAACCCCAAAAGTGTGTTTCTCAAACTTGGCAAGAGTACTGTCACACCTCATTCAGTAAGTACTCCTGTGAGTAATGGAACCGATGTAGTCCTTCAGTCGGGAGATTTATATTTCGTAAATGCGTCAGGTGCCATATTAAAGCATTATACATTAACCTCTTCCACTACAAGTGCTACGAATATTAATATGACAGAAGCTCATAACGGAGCATCAATAACCAATCTGCCCGGAAATACAGAGATGGTCTATGTTATAGGCAATACTTCCGGTCTTCCTACTTCAGGCAACATTTCTACAGTACAAGAAGTTGCATTGCAAGTGGAATCGCAAGATGATATTGAAGACGTAAACCTGTACGGAAGCGGTCTACTGGTAGATCCCGTATCACCAGCTACAGCCTATACCTGTGAGGTTGACCTTAAGCCTACTGTGGCACGTATCGAACTGACGGATATTACTTCCAACGGTGTTATTACAGATTTTAAAGTAGATGGTATTTTCATCGATAATTATTTTTCACAGGCTTTAGTAAAAGGAAGTGTGACCGGTACCGATTTCGTGGAAAACGGAGCCGTGGCGGCAGCATTTAATGATGAAACCAGTGAATATCCGGCCGGACTGAAACCTGCCATCTATGATTTCTACGATCCGGCACTCTCTGCCTCTACAAAAGTGGCTAAGCCTGCAGGTACGGGTACAGTATGGGCATATAATTTATTTGCCTCATCTACAGGAAGTGCAGTTCCTCGTATAATCATACGCCTGAGTGATATCGTAACAAGTGATGGATCTATTTATACTGCTCCGCAGTTTATCACAGTCAAAGGGTTCAAAGCCGTTTCCGGTGGAGCTTCTCTGACAAGTATTGAATCGGGGAAGATATACAAGATTGCAGCAGGAGCATTGACATTCAATGATACCGACCTGTCTCCAATACCAAATTTGAGCCTGATAGATATAGAAGTAACAGTCAATCTGGTTTCCTGGACAGTAGTAGGTGTTACACCTGAACTTTAAATTGATACAGCATTCTTCGGGGAAAACCAATTATACTTTCCCCGAAGGGTCGCTATACAAAATCCGCCAAATACAGAGAACGGATATAAAACCAGATGTATCACAAAGGGATGCGGTTTAGTTAGAATCTAAAGGCTTAACATATGAGAGTGTTCCATTTATTTATCGTATTATTTATCGTTCTGATATTCAGCGGGTGCGTCGATGATAGTTCCGGTGAATGCCCTGTCGATATTGAAAATAATTTTATACTGAAGTTCCGTTATGTAAGCGATGAACCCGAAGAACTTTTTATCGAAAAGATAAAAAGAGTGGATGTATTCGTCTTCAAAGATGACGGACAGTATGTGATGACTCAGAGTGCAGACCTAGCCGCGTTGACCTCTTTTGCTGGAATTACACTGGACCTTGATCCGGGTAGTTACCGGATTGTCTGCTGGGGAAACGCTTCCGAAAAAACATTTATCAGTCCATTAAGTACAAACAGCATGATGAAAGATGCTTTTGTATCTCATACTGCCCTCAGGAGCGGAACTACTGCAACAAATGGCGACACATTGTATTATGCCCTGGATCACACCATATTATCCCCGTCATTAAAAGCTATAACGGTATCCGAGACTGTAATAGAACGGATACTGGATTTTCATAATGCATTCGTAAAAGTACAGGTCTATGTGAAAGGACTTGTAGATAAAAACCCTCAAGGAAACCTACTCCCGCCAATAGTAGAGATGAACGGAGTTACCAGTGGATATAATTTCGAGATGCAAACTTTCGGCAATGCTGTGCGCTATCTTAATACAACTGCTTTTGAATACATATCAGGAGAAACAGTCGCTGCTATAACATTTTATACACCCCGTTTCAAAGATGATAATCCGATAGAAATAAAGATTAAGAAAAGTTCCGACGGCAGCACTCTTACTGCAATCAATCTCAAAGATTTTATGAGAGAGAATAATATAACAGTAGAAGGTATAGAAGAGGCTGTAGTACCTATACTGGTTGAATATAAAGAGGCCTCTGTCGAAATAAGTATTCCCGAATGGGGACAAATACCAGTAGACCCGGAATTATAAAAATATCAGGCTGGAGAATTACGCGTTTTCTTTCCGGTCTGTATACATCACAGCGCAAAACACAGAAACAAAATAGAGTATGAGAATTATAAATATGCATACCGGACAAACGATCATCATTACTTTATGCATTTTATCGGGAGTACTATTAAATTCCTGTCAGGATAATGACGAAGTACCATCTCCCGGTTCAGAAACAAAAGAAGTAACCTTTTCCGTAAAAGTTCCGGGAGCATCAGCCCCTAAAACCAAGGCTCTGACAGAAAGTAACGAGAATGAAGTCAGAAGCATCGAAGTACTATTGTTCGATAGCAATGGGGAATATACTTATCAACCGGTGTACAGCAATGTAATCAATACCGATCCTGATGACAGCAACATCAAGACCTTCACCATAAAGGTTCCCGAAGGTACATACAATATGATGATACTCGCTAACGCGCGACAAGCGGTATCAGGAATCGTGAGCAGTATCCATGAAGGAGATTCCAAAGCATCGGTTCTCGAAAAGCTGGTTATCACCAATAACAATAAATGGAATGCCGATCCGGTGTCCACAGGATATATACCTATTCCGATGTTTGGCGAAATACCTTCTATTTCCGTAAATGCAGCATTACCGTCCAGTACATCTGTAAATCTGGTCCGTATGGTATCTAAAATCGATGTTGCACTAACCAATATAGATGCCTCGGCTAATTTCTCCTTAGAAAGCATACGCCTATATAATTATAACAATAAAGGATATATAGTTCCACTTTCTGGTAATTGGGACCAGTCACAAAGCATTGTGACCGGAGCCAGTATACCTTCCGGATCTATTCTTACTCCAGGCCCGTTATTATATGACGGTACGGCTATTACTACAGCACATACGGCATCATCAGGAGAAATATATACATTCGAGGCTATCAAGGCTGATCCGTCATCGATGCAAAATGCCACATGCATGGTGATAGGCGGCACATATACAGGAGACAGCCAACCAACATACTACCGTGTGGATTTTGCCCGCACGTCATCATCCGTTACCACTTACCTACCCCTCCTTAGAAACCATTATTACAAAGTAAACATAACAAAAGTTAGCGGCCGAGGATTACCCACACCTGCTGAAGCATTCAGCTCCCGCCCGGTAAATATAGAAGCAAATGTGATCATGTGGGATAATGCAAAGATAGGTGATATCGTCTTCGACGGACAATATATGCTGGGAGTATCGCAGAGTTCAATCACACTTACGCGCGATGCTCATACAACCTCAAGCTCTGATAATGCGTTTTGTGTAACAACTGATTATCCTTCCGGATGGAAGATAGACAAAATAACGGATGTCTCCGGTAACAATGTAACCTGGCTCAGCGTCGTATCCACTCTGGGAGCTGCCGTATCCACAGGTGTTTCGGGTAGCGTTACAGACCTAAAGCTCAATATGTCCGAAAACACCGGAGGATCAGATCGTACAGCATATATTCATCTAAGCGCAGGACGCCTTACCCATACGGTGCAAGTTCTGCAAAAAACTGAAATCAACCTGAATTTAAAGGTTACCGATATGTCAGGCAAGGCGATATCGGAATTGGTTTTCGCATCATCTGCCGACATTCAGCCTGCGGCGCAACAGTTCAAACTCAAATGGAACCCTGTCACATTAAGTGTCACAGCAAGCCGTAGCGACATTTATGGTATGGGTTTTTCATTCGATGGATCTTCAGACCAGCCGGGATCAGGTATACTCGCTCTTCTGAATGAACCTTCGGGAGAGAAAACATTTACTATACGGCCTACAGCTATTACAACGGCTGAGATTACAGCAAATCCTTTCATGGAGAAGGTCTCTGTTGTCGATTTCAGAATAGGCGACCCATATACCTTCTTAACCACAAGTATTTTTCTCAGACAAGTCAGATATAATATCTCTACGCAAAAAGATGTATATTACCTGATGGATGGAACTCAGAAATATTTCACAGTCACGTCCAATACAAACTTCACCGTTGAGGTCAAAAGTAACCCGGATAATGTGGTACAATCCTTAGTGACCACTTCCGGAGGAGCCAATACAAGCGGTACCAGGGTATATTTCAACATAATCAACGATGCCGCCAATCCAGCACTTTACTACAGAGACATTGTATTTACAATCAAAAGCCCGCAAGGTCGTTTTGCCGATACAGATATTACATTACCATGCTATGCCGGTGTCATCCAACCTAAATCGAACTCCTATATTGTGAGTCCGGGAGGAACAGGAATACTTATCCCTGTAAGCCGGGCAAACGACTCCGGAATAGGGACTCAATTGGGTGCATCGGAGAACTTCACAGCAAGACTCCTCTGGACAGACAATGCAAACAGGATAGCGTCCAATTCAAATATAAGCCAGATCCACATTATCGGAACGGGATCATCAGCTTATCTTCTTGTTAAACAGGGAAGCACTTCAGGAAATGCGGTTGTAGAGATCAAGAATGCGTCTAACACAACCCTCTGGTCCTGGCATATATGGGTGACCGACTATACACCGGTAGCTTTAGGTACAGGTAAATTTATGGACCGTAACCTCGGAGCCATAGGCAACACACCTAGTGCGGCGGCAACAAAAGGCTTGCTGTACCAATGGGGACGCAAAGACCCGTTCCCGAGTTCTTCTACATTGACAGGAACCGATGAACCTACATTATACACTGCCTCAGGGACAATATCTGTTACCAAGGCACAAGTATCTGTAGCAAATAATCTCAGCAATGCTATAGCTAACCCTTTCACATTCTATTATCTGGCTACAGATCCTCGCGATTGGTATAGCAATAGTGGCGTCAGGAGCGATGCCCTCTGGGGGCCTGCATCCAAAACGGTTTACGATCCATGCCCTATAGGCTGGCGTGTACCTCAGCAGGGAATATGGCTCCTCACAAACTTTCCAATGGAACAGAATGAGGCAGTATGGGGCAGTAATGGAATGACCTGGACAGGTTACGGAGGATGGTACCCCGCAGCAGGTTATCGCGTAGATTCGAATGGAAATCTGACTAATGTTGGCAGTACCGGAATATATTGGACGGCTACAAATTCAGGCACAAGTGCAAATTATCTCAGTTTTACCAGTAGCACTGTGGCCGTGCAATACCCTACCTATCGCGCCGGAGGCTTTTCGGTACGATGTGTTGCCGAGCAGTAGCAGTAATCTGAAAAATAGAAATGAAAAGAATTATACAATGCATTATAAGCGATAAAATATGAGAGTAATCATCAAATCAATTATATACCGGACTATACCCGTTTGGGGTATATTTCTAATCTTCTTTTGCTCCGCTTGCCGCGATACAGAAGATGTACAGGTTGGAAATATTAATGATACGGAAATGCTGTTCTCTGTGATAGTTCCGGGTTCATCCGGACTTAAGTCCTCTATGGACGAAGAAGATGAAGATAATGTGCAAAGTATAGAAATTTTGTTATTCGACACAGATGGTAAATATACTTATCAACCTTTATATAGCAATGTTATAAATACAAACCCGACAGACAGCAAGATCAAGACTTTCACAGTAAAGATTCCGGAAGGAACCTACAATATAGTGATTCTGGCTAATGCCCGCCAAAGCCTGGCTAATGCTTTGGGTAGTATCAGTAATGGAGAGGCTAAATCTTCAGTCTTGGAAAAATTGTTGCTGGAAAACTCAGGTAAATGGAATACCGACCCAGCATCCACAGGATACATCCCCATACCGATGTGGGGGGAGATAACATCGCTCACGGTCAATAACAGCACTCCTGCCAGTAATCCGGTAAATCTGGCTCGTATGGTCTCCAAGATAGATGTAGCGCTTATTCATACCGATGCCACAAGCAAATTTACACTGGAAAGTATACGCCTCTATAACTATAATAACAAAGGCAGGGTTGCTCCTGCTGATTCAAACTGGAATGCATTGCAAAATAAAGTAACAGCAGCATCAATCCCGATCTCGGCTCAGAAACCGGCTAATCCGGCACAAAATCCGCTGGTATATGAAGGGGATGCCATTACAACACCCGGTGTTTCGAGTATAGGAGAGATTTATACCTTCGAGGCATCAGCCGGAAGTTCATCTTCATTACAGGACAATACCTGCCTGGTTATGGGTGGAACTTATACGGGCGATAGCCAACCTACATATTACAGGATCGATTTTACCCTGACGTCTTCAGGCACTACCACCTACTTGGCGTTACTACGAAATCACCACTATAAAGTAAATATTTCTGAAATAAGCGGTTCCGGGCTGGCTACACCAACAGACGCCTTCAATTCCCGGCCGGTGAATATAAAAGCAGAAGTTATTGAATGGAATGATGCACAACTCTCCGATGTCGTCTTTGACGGACAGTATATGCTAGGAGTATCCCAGAGTGAATTTACGTTACCTCGCGATATTCATATAGCTACCAGCGAAGGCAACAGCCTCGCGGTGAGTACAGATAACCCTTCCGGCTGGAATGTTGATAAAATAGTAGATACCGAAGGGAATAACATCAGCTGGCTGGGATTGTTATCCACATCCGGAAGTGCGATTTCGTCAGGAGCCACAGGCGTTACTACTAATGTAAAACTTAGCCTGACTGAAAATACTAGCAGTACAGTCCGTATTGGTTTTATACATCTGAAGGCCGGACGCCTTACCTATATAGTCAAGGTGACACAAAACATCAACATGTCGCTTGCTTTGAGCATAAAGAATGTAGCCGGGACCAAGAGCATTAATGAATTGATATTTGCGGCATCCATAAATACATTACCTGCAACCCAGCAATTCAAGATGAAATGGAGTCCTGTAACCTCTTCTGTTACCGCAAATAACTATGTCATAGGTAATGCAGGCCTTTCATTAGACGGATCTTCAGGTTTACCTTCCTCCGGCTTGCAGTCGGTCATAAGTGATCCTTTGGGCGAAAAAGTATTCACCGTCCAGCCCACTGCTATTACTGATGCCGAACTTCTAACAGACCCATTTCTGGTAAAAGTATCAAAAATAGACTTTACGGTATCCAACGGAACCAATAATATGACTGAAAGTGTCTTCTTACGGCAATCAGCATATAATCTTGTATTCAGCAACGTCAACTCTTCGTACTGGACTAACGGAAATACTTATACCTTTAATGTGAGAAGCAATGCAGACTGGCGAATCAAATCCATCACTGAGAATATAACAACAGGAAGCGGCTCGCTTTTGAATCTGCAGGCGTCTGATAATCTAAAGGTGGGAACTGTTGGTAGTACCAATACGGGAACAGGCACTCCGGTTAGTTTCAGAGTTGTGAGTAATGTAGTAAGTATGGCTGGACAGATAAACGTTGTTTTTGAAAGTCCCGACTCTCCGAAGAAATTCAATGATGTAACCCTTGTCTTGAATATAATCAATGAATATTATCCTAAAGCTCATAAGGGCTGGGCAGGAAGCAATATTTATTACGATTCCACTTTAGGACATTTGACCTTTGACGATGTAGGGGTTACTACTCACAAGACTTATCAGGGTGTATATTTTCAGGCAGGAAGCTTATACGGCATTTCACCTGTAGGTGTCTATTCTTTAGCAACAGAGCTATTTCCTCCTGCTGGCGGAACAACATCAAATATTGCATGGTCCGGTATCCCTTATGCAACTGCCAATGTAAACAGCAACTTTCCTTCCGGAAAAACAAATCTCGACCGTGCATATTTATACGAAATAACGAATGAAGCGACCGGTGTCGGTGACATTTGCCGATACCTGACGCAAAAAGGCTGGGCACCTCAGGGTAAAAAATGGCGTATGCCTACTTCGAACGAGTTTAATGATGTATCCAGTTATACAATTGTTGGGCCATTTGTAAGCTACACCTCTGCAGAACCTTTTGGTATTCAAATTTTCGACCGGGGATATAATAAGGCGGGTATAGGCTCACCATTTTTTCCGGCTTCGGGATACCGGGACCCTAGTCTGGTTCAAATCGGTACAAATGGAATGTATTGGTCTTCGTCCGCGGATGGGACAGATAGCTATGGTATGACCTTTGCTAACAACAATTTTATAACACCAAATTATAAACTCCTACGCCAACTTGGCTTTTCTGTTCGCTGTGTCGTAGACGACGAATAACAAGCAAGCATACTATCAAGTTTATATAAGTTTAGGTCGTAGAGATCTATTGCGTAGTTTTGTAGAATTCGTGCTTATGGAATCCCGCGGGTTGCGACAACCAGCGGATTCCATTTTTAGCGACTCTGATACCCAATTGATACTAAATAATACGACCTAAATGAATAGATAATATTGCTTTGAGGATAAATTATTGAAATGCATCTGTAAAAGAAACAATCTTCAGTTGTTTTTTGAAGTCAGCAAGTGATAGTCCGGATTGAACTTTGATCGATTTCTCCTTATTAGGAAGCAAATCAAAATAATTGTCTCCGAAGAAATTATCCAATCCATCAACTGACAAATATACCGCTCTTGCAAACTTATCACAGTTTAATGTGATTTCAAATCCTTTATCTACTACCCGCACGTCAGATATAATATTTGCTTTTGGCAGATTAATTTCCTTTTGGTTCAACAGAAAATAATTATTAGTGTATCGTCTGTTATTATTATCAATAAACTCTGCCACAATTACCACATCTTTTCTTGCTATATTTTTAATCAGTTTATCAATTGTTTCCGAATAAACCATTGTACTTGCATTAGCAGATATATTCAAGGACTTATTTATTTCGGAAATAACCTTTCCATCCAAAGTCAAAACAGAAATATAAAGTTTTCCTGCCGTATTCTTAAGTCTGTCCGAAACAGCATATATTTCCAGCTTTTCTCCATTTGCTATCGGCGAAACAAGTATATCCCGGAATGCTTCACGTGTAAAATAATGCTGAGCTTTCCAACGTCCGTAATAATCACGGCTAGCCCACGAAGCTACCGGCCAGCAATCGTTATGCTGCCAGAATAGGGTTCCCATACAATATCCCATATCTCTACGATGAGCCTCCATGGCTATTTTCATAGCATCTCCCTGTAACAACTGACTGAGATAGAGAAACGATTGGAAATCTTTTGGCGTTCCATACTCATTGGTCAGACATTTCTCTATTATCAGGTTCGCACTACTACCTCCTCTCTGATGAGACATCATCACCTCAGATGTTATATTCCAATCCTTTTCCTCTGGGGCATAGGACAGAACTGTAGCCCATTCGGGGAAAGACTGGAATCCATACTCACTGAAATAACGACTTTTCTCATTATTGTATGTACTGATAGGAAGTCCCTTTTGCCATGTATCCCAATAGTGCATATCTCCGTCTGTATGATCCCTGCGTCCATCTATATCGGTAAAAGGAGAAGATGGTGTATAGCTTGCCATAGGGTCATATTCTTTTACAACCTCGGGTAAGACTATAAAATACTGATCATAAAATTGTTTCCATATTTTATCTGCAATCCTAGGATCCTTAGTGGTATAATTCCGTTTCCATCCCCATATTTCCCAAGCATCGAGACATTCGTTATTTCCGCACCAGATAGCAATGGAGGGATGATTCCTTAATCTTTTTACATTGTCGATTGCTTCTTGTTTTATATTTTCCAACAGTTCGCCTTCTGCCGGATACAGGCTACATGCAAACATGAAATCCTGCCAAACCATAATGCCATATTTATCACATAATTCATAGAAATAATCATCTTCATATATTCCTCCACCCCATACTCTCAGCATGTTCATATTAGCATCTACTGCATCCAGTATTGTTTTCTTGTAAATCTCCCTTGTTACCCTCGGAAGAAAAATATCACAGGGAATATAATTTGCCCCTTTCGAAAAAACAGGGATGCCATTCAGTTCAAAATAGAAACTTTTACCAAATTTATCCGGCTGCCTTACCAATTTCACAGATCGTATTCCTATTTTTTCGCTTTTACGGTCAATCGTGGTATTGTTAACCTCAATACTTGCTTTAAATGTGTACAAATGTGGCTCACCTAATCCATTCGACCACCATAGTTCAGGATTCTTCATAGAGAAACCGACCCTTACCTTATTCAGTCCTTTGTGTATATCTATAACTGTCGAGGCTAATATTTTGCCCGATTGCTCATCTGTTATTTTCACTTTAGCTGAAACAATTTCTTTATCCCCTATTATTTCCAACACGGTTTCGATATCGGCATTTTTCGATGATACATTTCTTTGTATATAATGAACATTGTCGATACGAAGTCCATCCCATGCTTCTACAAAGACCGGACGCCAGATACCTGAAGTTACCAATCTCGGTCCCCAATCCCAGCCATAGTGATAACCGGCTTTACGAGCAAAAACACTTACTTTCTTATCGAAAAGTCCACCGTTTTCCGATTGGTCGTTTGCTGCCTCGTAACGAAAAGGTAAAGCCTCCCACTTTGGTAAATCAACCTTAATCGGTGAATGAAAATAAATCCTGAGATGATTGTCTTTTTGCTTTATTATATTTTTAACATCTATACGCCACTCCCGAAACATATTATTGGTTTCCAATATTTTATTTTCATTCAAATAAATGTCCGCATAAGTATCCAATCCTTTAAAATATAAATCAATATTTTCCTTATTGAAGGTTTCATCATCCAGATCGAATTTCGTTTCATAAATCCAATCTTCCTTATCGACCCATTGCGCCCCTCTTTCATTAAGACGAAAAAAAGGATCATCTAATATACCGTTGTTTATTAGATCGGTATGAACTACTCCCGGCACAGTAGCCGGATACCAGTTATTTAATCTTGCCTGCTTAAACTTCCAGCCGCACTTAATCTCTGTCTGTACAGAAGATGCATGGATGCTACTTAGACTGAATATGGTACTCATAATCAAAATTATTACTTTCATTTCCCTTTTTATCTTCATCAATTTCTGCTTTTAATTGGTTATTTCAAATACCAGACTGAATAACATACATATTTTAAGAATAAAAACTGCTCAGGGAAAAGGGTATATCAACTTATTCTGCCCTCTTCCCCGGCAGTTCATACCTGTTTCACCTATTATCAATTAAAGACTTCTTCCGCCTCATCTTTCCAGTCGTAAGTTTTAAAAACACTGACTGGTAGTCCAAATTTACTTATCAGATTTGTTGTCTTTGTATAACTCCACCCTAAACGTGCTGCTACAGGACTTGCAACCATAGGAGATACCAACTCCACTTTGTTTCCGTTCAAAACAGCACTTGCAGGATAAAATACCCTGTCTGCCCCAGCGATTTCAAACATTGCAGGCTCTGCTCCGTCCCTTGTTTTTAAACCTTCATCTGCATATTTAAACTCAACTAAAATCTTTCCGTCTTGAATAGTATATTTATTAAAAACAGGGCTTTTCTTATTTGCAAACTCTGCCTTTTTATATTTATCTGCTAAAGCCAGAAAAGCAAACCGTAGCCCTACATCTTGTTTGTTCTTAGGATGAATATCGTTTAGGTCTGCAATATCATCGTTGCAGATAACGCCACTATTTGGTATTGAGGTAGAAGCTTTTTGTTGAGCAAACCGTGTCGCCGGATTTGCATAATTAGTGATATAGTCAAATTCTCTTTTATATGGGCAGATCTGAGATATATAAAAAGGCATATTGTCTGCCGTAACATTCCATAACTGTCGCCAGCTATTCGCCAAAACAGATAATAAATGAGGATAGTAATCCAGATAGTCCATATTAGCTTCGCCCTGGTACCATATAACTCCTGCTACCGGGATAGACCTGACAGGATATATCATCGCATTATATGCCGAACCTATTTTATATGGTGAATTTGGATCTGCTCTCGGCCTTTCATCGTTTTTAAGGGCATCTTCTTTTACCAGCGGATTACTTAATACAGCATTCCTCTCGGCCCATACTTCAGCTGTTGTGTCTCCCCAACTGGCATTAATGAGACCTATAGGTACTTTTAATTCTTGCAACAATTTCTTTCCGAAGAAATAGCCTACGCCACTAAACCATTCTGCAGATGACGGCGAACAAACCTGCCATCGGGCCGTATAGTTATCTACAGGCTGATTTGATTGCACTTGTGCCATATTCAGAAAACGAATGTTCGGATAATTAGCTGCATCTTTTACTTCATTAGGCCCATTCTCAATGTCTTTCAGTGGATACCACATGTTAGACTGCCCCGAACAAAGCCATACTTCACCAATCAATATATCTGAAAAAATAACTTTTTCTTTTCCTTCTACAATGATCGTCTGCTTATCAAAATTCCCTGAGGGTATAGCTATTTGCTGCGACCAGGAACCATTTGCCGATACCTTAAAAGTGTAATATTGGGTTGTCCCTTCCCAACTGCAATTTATTCTGATGGGCTGATAAGGGGTACCCTTTCCTGATATTATAAATTTACTGTTTTGTTGGAGCACCATACTGGATTGCAGATTATTATAAACTTCTACAATCGATTTGCTCACAAAATCTTCATTCTTCCCGGTTTCTGCACTTACATTATCATCCGAACAGGATAACAAACAAATTATAAGTAGAGCGGTCAGGGTTTTTCTAAATACATTATTGATATTATTCATTTTTTATCATTAAGTGAAAAATAATAAAACTTACAAAACTTTTATTCTTATTCTGAAGAAGAATATATTAATCCTACTAATATTCGAAGTCCGTAATCAGTAAAAACGATTTTGCAGGTATGGTTAATTGGACAGACCTGTTATTGCTGAAATCCGTCGTTTGCTGATTATATGCTACAGCAAAACCATTATTGTCTGTTGGTCCTGTAAATTGTGAGCCGCTCCCTGCTTCATACTTATACCATTTTGCATTGGTTAATATTATACCTGCATCCATTTTGAGATTTACAGAATATGTTTCGGTATGGGAATTGGCTATTGCGATTGTATACTTTCCGTTTTTCATACCACCTATAGCATGCAAACCCTGTTTATCGGGCACTTGGGTTTTATATATAGTCGATCCTTGCGGAAAGTAACGGCAAAGTAAAGACATTGGGTAAAACCAAGGCCTTATGGCTTCGTCTGCCAAACCTCCGAACCTTTCATCTCCAAGAATATTCCAGAATCCCCAGCGTTTAAGTTTGTTATCTCCATTATCATACATGGCATCATCCATATTCCACAATATTATTCCATTATATCCGGCATCCATATTCTGAATAACAGCATCAGCCATATCCGCCCCGTAAAATGCGTCATATATCATCATATTAGAATCATCACTTGCATGAGGATCGTTGGCAATCCGCTGCAGATTCTGTTGTCCCAGATAAGTATTAGGGTCGTATTTGTACCCGAGTTCGCCCATAATCATATGCTGATTTTCAGGCACTAAATTACGATATGCAGCAATTACATTCTTATAGCTTCCTCCTTTTACTTGCTCATCGGTCGGATAAGTATGTATATCATAAGCATCTATTTTGCTGCCGAAATGATCCATTGCCCAAGTAAGCCAGTAACTCAAGCTAGTATCGTTCCATACAGCTACATCCGGTGCTATAATGTCTATTTTCGAACTCAATCCTTTGGCTTCGAGGAAAGAAAACATCGTTTGATACGTTCTTTGCCACAGTCCATAATCGTTCCCTATAGATGACCAACTGCCAGCAGGTTCGTTACACATATTATAATACTTGAGGCAAGTATACCCTTTGGTATTGATGAGATAGCCCAGAAAATCTGTAGCCCTGTTGAGCCATGCCGTATCCACCTGCTGTCCCGGAAGAGCAGCTTCGCCCCATTCACCATACATGACACTTATACCCTGAGCTTCACAGAAATCCAATATTTTGAAAAGTATTCCGGCACTCTTTTGTGGATTATACACCCCATCTACCATATAGTTCCACCCCTGTGAAGTCATAATACGCACAAGACCAGGACGCAAGAACTGAACACGTTGGAATAGTTTATTCCAATCATCATTACTTAACGATGGTGATCCAGTCCATTTTTCAACATTATCATAACCTCCCCATTGTGGGCCAATACCAACAAATGGTGATGCTTTAGATCTGGCTGTTGTAACTACAATATCATCTTCTAAGTCAACAGAACCAGTTGTTTTTGTTACTTGTATCCAATATTTTTTTGCATTTTCGACAAAGCGTTCTCTGTCTTTATAAATATCGAGCCATATATATGTCGGTTGTAAATCGAATGTAAAAGCCCGGTCTGAAATGGTAATACTGGAATTCTGATCAAGAATCTCTGTTCCCGGGCCAACAAAGAACCCTATAGTTGTACTTTGATCTGCAGCGGTAAAAGTTATTGTCCCATTTGCTATATTCCGCTTCCAACTACTTTCTCCGCGTGGGATTTTCCTGTAATGGTAGTTAACATCGATAGGAGAGGCAGCTTCATTAGGATTGTCCATAAAGATGAAGTCAGCAAATTTACCATCTGCACCGGCACTGTTTATTACTTTTCCGTATGGATCACCCGATTCGCTTATACCTTCCAGTGTAAATGTCAACGTGTTATCATATTCGGCAACAGGGCCTGTACCGTCAGTCTTCCAGTTCCAACTTCTGTCTGTCATACTACTATAAGCAGCCGAGCTGTTATATTCGGGCCATGCTCCGCCATATACCGAAAGTGTTGTTATACGCCATGTACCGACAAGTTCCTCCGAAAAAGGCACAAAATTGACAATCCAGGTTTGCTTTATTCCCGATTCAGAAGTAACCTCTAACGATGTGCTATTGGATTCATCACCAATACTGATCTCATCTCCTACAGATATGTTAGCAAATACTCCAGCAGCGAGTTCCAGATTTTTTAATTTTATTTTCGATTTACCTTCTGTAAACTGATTAAACATTATCTTAATAACATTGCTGTTATCTGAAAAAATTGGATTTCCTATCTGGTTCTCAAATGTTATGTTTATAATATTTTTATCTGAATTTCCTTTATCAATTATATCATCTTTACATGAGAATAGCATAAATATAAGTATAAGGAGACTTAAGGATTTGTATATATTCATAGTAAATAGATTTTTTTAAATTATAGTATTGTGATATTAGGGGAGGAGAACTATTAGCCTCCCCTCCCCTGCTTAAAAGTTCCGCATAAGTTATTTTAATCCATATTTGTAATCAGAACAAAAGAATATCCTTTCATTGTCAGCGGAAATGTTTTTCCTTTACTGAAGTCGATTGTTTCTTTAGTATATGGTACAGCAAAACCATCTGTATCTGTCTTTCCTTCAAATTCGGCTCCATCTCCAGCCACATAACTATAGCAATTAGCGTTTGATAGAGTTAGACCGGCATCCATCTTGAGGTTCAAATCATAACTTACTGCATGAGAATTAGCTATAGCTATCGTATATTTCCCATCCTTCATAGCTGCAATTGCCTGTATTCCCTTTTTATTGGGCAATTGGGCTTTAAAGATTGTTGCTCCTTGTGGAAAATAGCGGCACATTAAAGATATCGGATAAAACCACGGACGAATCTCCTCATCTTTCACACTTTCAAATTTTTCCTCACCCAGTATATTCCAAAAGCCCCAGCGCTTTAGCTTATCTGTGCCATCGTCATACATCGCATCATCCATATTCCATAAAATGACTCCATTGTATCCGGCATCCATATTCTGAATAATGGCATCTGCAACATCTACTCCATAAAAGGCATCATAGACCATCATCTGAGAATCATCTCCTGCAAATTTGTCATTGGCGATTCTTTCCAGATTTTCCTTACCCAAATCGGAATTGGCGTTGTACTTGAAGCCAAGTTCCCCCATTATCATGTCTTTATTATCCGGAACAAGATCCCGGTAAGCGGCAATTACTTTTTTATAGTTTCCGCCTTTCACCTGGTCATCGGTAGGATAAGAATGTATATCGAAGGCGCCTATCTTGTCTCCAAAATACTGAATTGGACGCGTAATCCAATCGGAAAGACTTGTATCGTTCCAAATGGCAACATCAGGAGCAATAACAGTGACTTTAGAATTTAACCCCTTTGTTTCCAAACGTGCCAATATTTCCACATAGGTTCTTTGCCACAGATCATAATTCCCGCCGATAGAAGACCAATCTCCTGCCGGCTCGTTACACATATTGTAATATTTTATACAGGTATATCCTTTTGTATTAATCAGGTAATCTAAAAAATCTGTGGCATTGTCGAGCCAGCCAGTGTCAACTTGTTGTCCATCCAATGCTCGTTCGCCCCATTCTCCAAACATAACACTTATCTTTTGGTTTTGGCAGAAATCCAATATTTTGAAAAGAATACCTGCACTCTTTTGAGGATCATAGGCTCCATCCACCATGTAATTCCATCCCTGAGAAGCCATAATACGGATGAGCCCCGGACGAAGAAATTCCACACGCTTAAATAATTTGTTCCAGTCATCATTATTCAATGTTTCTGCCCCGATCCATTTCTGGACATTGTCATATCCTCCCCACTGTGGCCCTATGCCAACGAAAGGAGAAGCCTTAGACTGGTTGGTGGTTATAACAATATCGTTATTGATATTTGTTGTTGTTTTTACATCTATATCTTCACATGCACTCACTAGTACTGACAAAAGAAGCATGATTAGTATATTGTTGATTTTCTTTTTCATTATGTCTTTCATTTTAATTAATCAATCTTTTTTACCTGTATCCAGAATCTTTTAAGGTTTTCAACTAGTCTCTCCCTGTCTTTGTATATGTCTATCCATATGTATGTAGGTTGATATTCGAAAGTAAAGGCTTTATCTGTTACCGTCATAGAGTTTCCATAATCATCAAGTACTTCTTGACCCGATCCGACAAAACGTCCTGTTGCAGTACTGTTATCTGCAGCGGTAAAAGTTATTGTTCCCTGCTGCGAATTGCGTTTCCATGTGCTTTCACCTTTCGGAATCTTTCGGTAATTGTAATTGATGTCGATAGGAGTTCTTGCTCCGTCGGGATCATCGATAAATATGAAATTAGCATATTTTCCATCTGCCCCTGCATCATTTATCAGTTTCCCGTAAGTGTCACCTGCCTCAGTAATACCCTCTAATGTAAAAGTCAGTGTATTATCGTATTCGGCTACAGGGCCGCTTCCGCCATATTCCCAGTTCCAACTTCTTTCGGCAATATCATTATAGTATCCTGCTCCGCCATATTCAGGCCATGCACCACCATAAACAGACAATGTTGTTATTTTCCATGTTCCTATTAGTTCATCAGAAAATGGAATATAAGTTATTTCCCATGTACGTTTTTGCCCCGATTCGGCAGTAACAGTTATTTGAGCACTATTTGTTGCATTATCAAAATTCAGAATATCTCCGGGGTGAGTATCTGCTGTTGCTCCATAAGAAAGTTCGATATCTTTAATCTTTACAGACGATTTATTGCCTGCACTCTCATTGAACATAAAGGAAACGATTCCATCATTATTCTTGTCACGTTTTATAGTTGCAGTTCCAACCTGATGTTCGAAACTTATACTGACAATGCTGCGTTCATTATTCCAACTGCCGTCTTCTATATCTTTCATTATATCCTCTTTACATGAAAAGAGCAAGAATGGTATAAATATAAATATCAATATTTTAAGTAGCTTCATGACTATTAGTTTTTAGGTATATTGGGATTCAAATCAATTTCTTTTTGAGGTATCGGATAAAACGCAGCCTGGTCTTCGGTTATACCTGATGCCGCTGCTCTCGGATCTTTTGCCGTAACAATGGCTTTCCTGCGTAGATCGTGAAGACGTTTTCCTTCAAACGCCAATTCAAACGCTCTCTCATCAACTACATAATCTCGGAAAGCCTTAACATTCATCGACTCGGGCGCGTCATCCAGACCGGCTCTCGACCGTATCTTATTTAGCCATGTATAGCCCTCGGATGTAGGCCCTTGAGCTTCTGCATAAGCCAATGCTATATCAGAGAAGCGAATAAGAAAAGGACGCGTGCTTGACTTCACTCCTACAAAATCAGGATCTATAAATTTCCGGGTAATATATGTGTCATTATCTTCCCAGGCCGATCCGTCCTCTTTTATATAATAAAGCTTGCTCATCAACACTGTCTTTCGCAAATCGTTATTAGCATAAGTATTGGCAAAATGATTTGTTGTAGTAAATACCCCCCAACCCATATTTGTAGATTTGGTAAAAGTTCCGTCAGGGTTTTTAAACCAGAGGCTTGTCCCGTTTTTATAAGGTATGAACATCTTATCAATGGAAGAAAAATTACCCTCTTCTATACCCGATTTGTCCATAGACATAATAAATATATGCTCCAATCCGTCCGGATTCCGGGTATTGTAGATGTTCAAAAGATCAGGATCGAGTCTATATTCAGTCTGATCATACAATACTTTATGTGCCCAATATGACGCACTATCATACATTTGTGCGACATCTCTTGCCATGCCTTTATAATACGGAACATTACTTTCTTTCGATGAAGCTATCGAAAGATAGGCTTTTGCCAGTAATGACTGAGCTGCAATTTTATCTGCACATCCCACCGATCTGTTAATATTCAATTTTTCTTCAGCTATTTTGCAATCTTCTATTATGAAATTATACAATTCATCCATGCTGTTTGCCATAAACGGAGTCGTTTGCTCTGCTGTTTTTATCATCTCTTTCTGAAGTGGCACAAGGCCAAATGTCTGAGCCAGATTATAGTAGTTCCAGGCCCTGAGGAAGTATGCCTCCCCCATAATCCGCTTTTTAACATCCTCGTTTATAGGGCTCTCCTGTACATTTTCGATAACTGCATTGGCGCGGTTAATAGCTAGATAGCAATACTTAAAATAGAGTTCCAGCTGCTCATTTTCTTTAAATAAAGAATAATCCCAGCGATTTATCTCCTGTGAGCCAAATCCTTCTTCTCCTTTTACATCGCAAGTCTCGGTCGCTAGTTCATTGATATAGAATATAGCCCGCACATATTCGTTGTATGTAAAGGCGTTATAAGCATAGAATAATGCAGTTTGTGCATCATCGGCTGTTTTATAGAAATTATCTTCTGAATAAAATCCATATGGTTCCTCTGTCAGGTCACAGCCGATAAATCCAAAACAGACTATAATTAATGATAATATTTTTGTTTTCATGATGGTTCTTTTTAGAATGTAATGTCAAGACCGATAGTATATTTTCTCAGTTTGGGATATCCACCGGAATAACGGCCATCTAAGCCTACTTCAGGATCATATCCTTCAAACTTGGTGAATGTGTATAAGTTTTCTGCATTGAGGTATAACCGTACATTTTTCAGCCATTTAATCTTTGATGAACTAAAATTGTATCCCAGATTCAGATTTTGTATTCTCAGGAACGACCCATCTTTTACAAACCAGTCTGATGCATAATAAAGTCTTCCCTGACGGGCACTCGGGTATGTGTTTGTTGGATTATCCGGCGTCCATCTCAATGGTACATATTTTGCCGAATTATACATTCCGCTCCACAATACATCGTTCCCAAATACTCCATTGAAAAATACACTTGCATCGAATTGTTTATACCTGAACCTTAGATTCAAACTAGCCATAAAATCGGGATTAGGGTCGCCTATAATTGTCCTGTCATTTGTGTCAAAGACTCCGTCCTGACTCAGATCCAGATAATGATATTCTCCGGCTTTGGCCTCTGCTCCGATTAACCCTGCTGCCGCACCTTCTTTATCTGATTGCAATATGCCGTTTACTTTATAACCATAAAACACATTCACAGGCAGACCTACCGCCAAGATGTTAGGTGATGTCTCTCGGAAAGGATCAACTCCGTTTCCATAATATTCATACTGTATTCCGGTAAGATAGTCTGTGCTGAGACCTGCACTGACAGCATTTCCTAGGCTAATAACTTTATTTTTATTTTTTGAGAAAATAAATGTACCCGAAAATCCCCAGTCTTTTGTATCTATAATATCGGCATCTATAGTTACTTCTATCCCTTTATTTCCGATTTCTCCATCGTTTACCCACATTCTGTCATATCCTGAACTCAACGGTAAATATCGTTCACGCAGCAAATCTTTTGTCCGCTTATCATAATAATCGGCAGTTACCCTTAACCTATGATTGAGAAATGCCATATCTACCCCGATATTATATTGAGAAGTGGTTTCCCATTTCAAATCTTTATTAGGAATTCCTCCCCAAGCTTTATATCGTCCACCTACTCCGGTATAACCAATTACATACCCCGGCCCTATGGCTGTATTCCATGTACCTTCGTTATAGAAGTTCTCGATCCCATAACGACTTAGGGTCTGATATGGAGAAATACCCTGATTGCCTGAAATACCATAGCTAAATCTCCACTTAAGTTCATCAAATATGTTCAGATTCTTAATAAAATCCTCGTGATGCATTTTCCAGCTTATTGCTCCTGATGGGAAATAAGCCCATTTATGATTTTCACTGAACTTGGACGAACCATCGGCGCGCATAGTCAGTGTCAGCAGATACCGATCGTTATATGTATAGTTGAGACGTCCCATATACGAAAGTAGTTTCGTCTTGGTTTGCCCGTTACGATGCCTGTTTAATTCGGGGTTTCCGGCTCCCATATTCTCATTAGCCAGTGCGCCGTTTTTGAAATCATATGATTCCAGGTTTGAAGTGCGGGCAATGGTATATTCATAAGAGTGTCCAAGCATTGCATTCAACTTATGTTTTTTTAGGAACTCTTTGTCATAGGTAAGATAAGTTTCGACTGTATAATTATTACCCTTCCAGTTATCAATATATGCAGCACCTTTATTGTTTGTCCCGTTCTCGGTATATTTATCGGGATCGAATCTGTCTGATAAAGATTCTCCATATTTATAATTTATATGTGACTTTATGTTCAGGTCTTTATATATTTGCCAGTCGAATATCCATGACGAAATAAAATCTGTTCCCTCCGATTTGTTCTTTTTATGATTTGTCCAGGCTATCGGATGATCGTAATCCGCATTGCCTGCAAGAAAATAGCTCCCATCATCATTATATACCGGCCACAAAGGATTACGCCAGTAGGACAGTCCGGTATTATTATTCCTCCAGTCTTTCGACATATTATTTATCGTACTGATACTAAAACTTTTACTAAATTCATGTTTTAGATTCAGGCTGGCTGTTCCCTTTCCATAATCATCTTTGATAAATACACCATCCTGATCGAGATAACTTGCACTAAGATTATAGGATGTTTTTTCACTTGAACTATTAACGGATGCTGAGGTTATGGACTGCATGGGTGTATTACGAAAAACTTCTTTCGTCCAATCTGTATAAAAAGGCCATGTACCATCTTCAATTTCCTTTACTGATGGATAATAAATTCCAGTAGAATTGACGGCTCCGATATATAAAGGAGCTATTCCTCCATTTATCTTTGCCTCATTATCCAGCTGTGCCATTAAGGCAGGATTAGTCCATTGTATAAATTCAGAGGCAAACTGAGATATTACAACTTGTTGCTTAACATTTACCGTTGTAACACCTTTTTTTGCTTTTTTGGTGGTTACTATAATAACACCGTTGGCTCCCCGGGAACCATAAATGGAAGATGCTGAAGCATCCTTTAATACCTCGATCGATGTAATATCGGCTGTATTTATCTGTTTGAGATTACCTGCATCTCCCAAAGGGAACCCATCTACTACAAGCAGTGGTGAATTAGACCCGCGTAACGAACTTCCTCCACGTATACGTACCGTTGCTCCGGCCCCCGGATCCTGGGAAGTATTAATGACCTGTAATCCGGCAGAACGGCCTTGCAACAAGTTCTCAATAGAATTGGCCGGAATATCTTTCAGATCATCCATTTTTACAGTGGCAACAGAACCTGTAAGATCACTCTTCTTTACACTACCGTAACCTATTACCACAATATTATCCAGTACTATTGTGTTTTCTTCAAGTACGATTTCCATATACTCACTTTTTACAGGTATACTTTGGGGTATGTAACCAACATATGTGACCGCCAATGTATCCCGACGTGAAGCCTGGATGGAAAAATTTCCGTTTTCATCAGTTATAGATCCTGTTCCTGTGCCTTTTATGACAACCGAAACTCCGATAAGAGTTTCTCCCGATGTTGTTTTTACGACACCTCTTACTGCATTATTTTGGGCATGTATTGCTGATGATAGTAGCAATAACAAAATTAAGCAGTAGCGATTAAAATAACTTAATTTTTTTTTCATCATAGCATTTTTAAGGTTCTATCAATTATTATTTATATTCATGATTTTCTGTGCATTTAATAGTTTTTGCTAAAGAGCCGATCTGTACATTAAAGTCTCCGGCCTCTATCATATATTTTCCACTCAGATTAACAAAAGCTAATTCTTTGGCTAATAAGGAAAAAGAAACAGTTTTTATTTCCCCCGGATTAAGCGATACCTTATCGAACTTTCTTAAACGTCTTACATCCGGAGTGATACTTGCCACCATATCATTGACAAACAGCAAAACAGACTCTTTACCTCCCATTTGTCCTGTATTCTTGACATCTATGTTTATACGGATTACATCATCTGCACCGAAAGAAGTTTTATCTATTCTCAGATTGGAATATTCGTATGTTGTATAGCTCAATCCATAACCAAAGGCCCATTGTACCGAGACAATGGCATCATAATCATATACTCCTTGCATTTTATCCATACTTTCGGCCGGTTTATGATCATATGTTGTAAGAGCATTCGGATATTTAGGATAAGTATACGGAAGTTTTCCACTCGGATTAACTTCTCCTATAAGAATATCAGCTAAAGCCTTGCCTCCCTCCGAGCCGGGTAGGAATGTTTGTATAACCGCTTCGGCCAAAGGTTCTATTTTTGATATAATACGAGGCCGGCCTTCGTTGAGGATAAGGATAATCGGTTTTCCTGTTTTAGACAATGCTTTGACCAGTTGTTGTTGATTTTCGGAAAGATAAAGGTCGTCCAGATTTCCCGGTGTTTCACAATAAGAATTTTCACCCAAACATAATATTATATAATCTATATCTGATGCGGCCTTTACTGCTGCTTCGATGTCTGGTTCATTTTCT
This sequence comes from uncultured Dysgonomonas sp., assembly GCF_900079725.1. Lineage (NCBI taxonomy): Bacteria > Pseudomonadati > Bacteroidota > Bacteroidia > Bacteroidales > Dysgonomonadaceae > Dysgonomonas > uncultured Dysgonomonas sp. The sequence goes on along the minus strand of NZ_LT599032.1, from coordinate 4,882,460 downwards.
TCCCAATATTTTCCGTTCATACTATATGTAACTCCGGGTACATATTTTATATTTTTTTCTCCAAACCTATCACATATCCCTTTCAGTATGGTTGTACCATCAGGCATAAGCGAGTCGACCTTATTCCCCTGCCACGAATAAGACCATCCACCGTTAAGGGTACGCATAGAATTGGCATTAGGACCACATACTAGTATTTTGGTATCCCTGTGTAATGGTAAAATATTATTTTTATTTTTCAACAAAGTGATACCTTCCGAAGCTGCATCATAAGATGTCTGTTTGAATTTTGTACTGCTAAAATCAGGATATTCTGTATGAGACCAATACGGTTTTTCGAAAAGATCCAAACGGAATTTTAATCTTAATATGCGCGCAACAGCATCATCAATCCGTTCTTCAGAGACCAAACCTTCATTTACTAATTCCCGGAGCAAATCACAATAGGAACAGTCATTGGGTACCATTGCCATATCCACTCCTGCATTGATAGACATTCTGATAGCATCTTTTCTGGTTTCGGCGACTTTGTCCCTAAGCCAAATATTATCGATATCCGCCCAGTCAGTAACTACAACTCCATCCCAGTTTAGTTCTTCTTTAAGCCATTGTGTAACGAATGTCTTATTTGCGTGAACAGGCACGCCATTGATTGTAGCCGAATTAAGCATAACGGATAAAGCTCCTTCTTTTATAGATTGGGCAAATGGATAAAAATGCTTTTCTCTTAGTTCATGCTCCGATATAATTGCAGGCGTCCTGTCTTTTCCCGAAGCCGGAACACTGTATCCTAAGTAATGCTTCAGACATGCTGCGACATGATCCTTTCCTATATCAGAGCCTTCTCCCTGATAACCTCGCGTCATCTCTTTACCCATTTCAGATATCAGATAAGAATCTTCACCATAAGTTTCCCATTGGCGGGGCCATCTGGGGTCGCGCCCTAAATCAAGTATAGGGGAAAAATTCCACGGGATATTGCTTGCTTTAGTTTCATAAGCACATATTTTAGCACTCTCATATACAAGCTGACGGTTAAATGTCGCACCCATAGTTATAGCTTGAGGGAGAAGTGTTGCACCTATTGTATAAGTAGCTCCATGTATGGCATCAATGCCGTATATAATGGGGATTCCGGTCTCCTTAATTGCTTTTTTCTGCAAGCGGGCGATAATTCTTTCCCAGTCATCTAATGACATTGCTGTTACCGAAGCTGTATTTAGAATAGAGCCAACTTTGTATTTTCCCATTACGGATTCAAACATATCTTCATCAAATTCGTATGGTAGAAAGCTTGTGTATATATCCTTGCCTTTCCCTATAACATCAAGGTTAATTTGGGTCATCTGCCCTATTTTCTCGTCTAAAGTCATTCTTATAAGAATTTCTTTTATTCTATTCTCTGTATTTTGATATTCTTTATCTTTAGTAAAGATATCAGTTCCACTAATACTGGCATTTATATACATGTTGGTTACAATAAGTAAAAAATATAGACATTTTATTCTTTTCATTATTAATGTTATTTGTTCATGTCGTAAAAGTATACATCAAATATGTTAATAACTGATGCTTTTTTGCTCATATATTAGTATCATTTGAGTCATTTTATTGAAAACAGTCAATAAAACACTGATAAACAAAAGATTAAATATCACACTCAAACATGATGATTTAATATGAATTGCTAATGTTTTTTTGAATCACTCTATAACTTTTATTCAGATAGCAAAGACTAATAAATAAGATACTGAAGGTCAGATATCCGAAATAACAATCTGTATATAAATAAACTACGCCAAATACCGAGGTAGTAATCTTACAATTTATACAAGATAAACATAGCATTGATACTTAAATGTATCATCTTATAATTTCGAACGAAAGGAAATTTGATATAAAAAAAATATTTAGCTTTGTCTCTGAATAAATCTGATACAATATGCTATCCTTTGCCTTAATTGATATTATCATAATATTTTTATCGATCGCTTTTTTTATCTGGTGGGGATTAAGAAATGGAAAAAACTCCGATTCCCAGTCATACTTTTTAGCCGCCCGCTCCACACCTTGGTGGATAGTCGGTTTTTCTTTATTTACTGCAAGTATATCAAGTACAACACTGATCGGACAATCGGGAGATGCATACCACACGGGTATATCAGTGTATAACTACAACTTGGTAGGAGTGATTGTTATGATTCTTTTTGCAGTTTTCCTGTTGCCTCTATATATTAAGTCTAAGATATATACTATCCCCGAATTTCTTGAAAAACGTTTTGACAAAAGATCCCGTTTTTATTTTTCGGCAATATGTATTCTCGGTAATATTTTTCTTGATGCTGCCGGAGCCTTATACGCCGGAGCACTTATTATAAAACTAATATATCCGTCTGCCGACATGCAGCTGATTATTATTGTTTTTGCTGCTATTGCGGCATCATATACTATTCCCGGAGGCTTATCTTCTGTTATAAAAACAGAGCTGATCCAGGCGGTTATATTGATTATAGGAGCATTGATACTTGCTATTTTTTGTTTTCAGCAAGGAAATGAATATCTGGCAGAATTATATAACTCTAAAGATCAGATGTTAAACCTCATACGTCCGTTAGACGACCTATCTACACCTTGGCTCGGATTGATTGTAGGAATGCCTATATTGGGAATATACTATTGGGCCAATAATCAATCTATGGTACAGAGGGTGTTGAGTGCAAAAAGTGTAGATGAAGGGAGAAAGGGCCTTATGCTTACCGGTTTGTTAACAATGATTATTATGTTCGTAATAACAATGTCAGGTATAATGGCTAAATATATATTTCCGGATTTGACTAATCCGGATTTAGTTTATCCGACAATGATTGTCAAATTGCTACCAACAGGATTCTTTGCCGTTATATTAGTTGCAATGTTGGCTGCATTATTGTCGGCTATAGGATCTATTCTTAATGCTACATCAACACTTTTCACGATGGATTTTTACAATCATTTTAATAAAACAGCAGATTCGAAAAAACTGGTTATTGTTGGGAAAATCACATCTTTAGTTGTAATTATTATCGCCACCATATGGGCCCCACAGATAGGTAAATTCGGATCATTATTGAAGTATTATCAGGAAATGCTCTCTTACCTTTCGCCGCCAATAGTCGCGGTTTTTCTCTTAGGTATATTTAATAAGCGGATTAATGCCAACGGAGCTTTTTCAGGACTTATAGCGGGAAGTATTATTGCTATCCTCTTATTATTTTTCAAGACTTCTATTGTAGGTGATATACATTTTTTATTGGTAGTACCGCTTGTTTTTATTGTAAGCTCATCTATAATATATCTAGTCAGCCGTTTCTCATCCGCAGCACCAAAGGAAAAGACCGATGGCTTGGTATTTACAATGTCGTCTTTTATGAAAGATATTAACGATCTGAAAAAATGCTATTATAAGAGCTACCTGTTTTGGTCTGCCATCTTATTATTAATGGTAGTAGCTATTTGGACTATTTTCAGTTGAGCAAACTTAAATCTTTCTAAAAATTCCGTTTTATCATCTGATGTAGCGAAATACGATATTCCGTTGGAGTTTGCTGTGTTATTTTTTTAAACATCTTATTGAAATTCGATAGATTATTAAATCCGCACAGATAACTTATTTCGGACACGCTGTGTGTTGTCTCCATCAGCATTTTAGTGGCTTTCCCTATACGAACTTCGTTCACATATTCTACGAAACTTCTACTGGTACGCTTTTTAAAGAAGTGGCTAAAAGCTGATTCGGACATATTTATTCTCTTTGCAATATCTTTCATAGAGATGTTTTCCTTATAGTTGTCTTCTATATATTTACAAATATCAGAAATACGGCGACTTTTAGATTCAACTTTAATGCTGTTAACATCATAAGATGGACTTGCCAAGGTACGTTGTCCGGGGGAAGTTGCCAATTCGTAAAGAATAGAAAAGAAATCGAGACCCGTATTAAACCCATGAGATTGGCTCAGAAGGAATAAGCGGTCCTTGATCCGTGCTTTTGTCTCATAAGAGAAATCTAACCCTCGATTCGACCGCATCAACATTTCCTTGATAGGGGTAAACATTTTTTTGTTTAATAAAAAGGAATTTACGATCAGGTCGTGAAAATAGATGGTTATAACAGTAGTGGCTTCTGTAGTGGGAGCCTTCCATAGATGAGGTAAATTAGGCCCGACCAAAATTACATCAAGTTCTCCAAAAGGTTCTATCGAATCACCAATAACTCTTTTGCCACTGGTATTACAAACCATATTGATCTCAAACTCGGAATGAATATGTAACGGATAATCAAATTTAGCCTGTCCATATCTGAAAAGAGCAAAGAGATCTTCGCTTTGTAATGGTGTTGTTTCTTTTATAATATCAAACATAGGGACTTTTTTTATTAAATAAATCTTCTCTACAGAAGCTATTTCAAATCAAGAGACTGAAATGAGATATACTTTTCGGTGAAATACAATTTTGTTTAGCCAGCGAACAAACCTTATAAGCAGTAAGATCATTATCCAAATAAATACGAGGCGATACTTTTAATTTATCCGGTTAACCTAACAAAAAAACGATGGCAAGTTATATAAAGATTTGTAGATCGCAAAAAAAGGAAAGAAAAACATTAAGTTTCGCTACTTACGCATTGTCTGATGCCGGAAAAGGATTAATTTTACTTAGAGATGGAAAATTAATTATAAACTTCGCCATAAAAGAATATTTCTATTGCCGATAAGTCTTCTAGTTATACAATAAGTAACCGATCGTTTTTAATAATTACAATATAATATTAAATGAAAAGTAGATTCTGTTTTGTTATTCTTTCTTTATTTATTAGTGTAGGTGCATATGCCCAGGATAAGCTTCAGCTATGGTATGACAAGCCTGCCGACAAATGGACTGAAGCCCTCCCGGTAGGGAATGGCTTTATCGGAGCTATGATCTTCGGGGGTGTTGACAATGAGCTTATTCAACTAAATGAGGGTACATTATGGTCCGGCGGCCCGCAAAAGAAAAGTGTAAACCCTGAAGCATATAAACACTTACAGCCCATCAGAGAGGCTCTGGCTAAAGGTGATTATAAACTGGCAAACGAACTCTGTAAAAAGATGCAGGGATATTACGGGGAAAGCTTCTTACCTTTAGGGGATCTTCATATAAAACAGACTTATCAGGAGAACAGGCGGATAAAGAATTACCGGCGTACATTGGATATGGTAAAGGCGATAGCAACTACTGAGTTCGATGTAAATGGGGTAAAATATATCCGTGAGGTATTTACTTCGGCTCCTGATAGTGTATTGATTGTACATATTACTGCAAGTAAACCCGGAGCAATCAATTTGGAGGTATCGCTCAATAGCCAATTGGCGAGTACACTATCCTCTGACGGAAAGAACCGGATCGTTCTCAGGGGAAAGGCTCCGGCCCGCGTAGATCCCAATTATTATAATAAACCGGGTAGGAATCCGATAGAGCAAACCGATACTGCGGGTTGCAATGGCATGAGGTTCCAGAGTGTGGTGCAAGCCAGGTCGCAAGACGGGCAAATTATTGCTGATGATAAGGGGATGATGATAAAGGATGCGACTTCGGTTACTATTATCCTCTCGGCGGCCACTAGCTTCAATGGGTTTGACAAATGTCCGGATAGGGAAGGTAAGGATGAGAAGCGCATATCCGAATCGTATATCGCACATGTACTGGATAAAGGGTATGACGACATGAAAACTGATCATATTAATGATTATCAGAAATATTTCAACCGGGTATCGTTCTGTTTGCCGAATACGTCCGTAACAGGGGATGTTAATCGTAAGCTTCCTTCGGATATGAGACTCAAACTTTATTCGTATGGTAATTATGATCCTGAACTGGAAGCTTTGTTTTTTCAATACGGACGTTATCTGCTGATATCGGCGTCTCGCCCGGGTGGATCCGCGGCTAATTTGCAGGGGCTATGGAACAAGGAGTTCCGCCCGCCTTGGAGTTCTAATTATACGATCAACATAAATACTCAAATGAATTACTGGCCGGCCGAAATTGCAAATCTTTCGGAAATGCATATGCCTTTACTGCAATTTATACAGAATATTTCTAAAACAGGTAAAGTTACTGCTCTGGAGTATTATAGGGCGAAAGGTTGGGTTGCCCACCATAATACGGATATATGGGGACTGAGTAATGCGGTGGGAGACAGGGGGGATGGGGATCCTAATTGGGCGAATTGGTATATGGGTGGAAACTGGCTGTGTCTGCATCTTTGGGAACATTATCGGTTTACGGGGGATAAAGATTTTCTCAGAAGCAAGGCATATCCGGTAATGAAAGAGGCGGCCTTATTCTGTCTGGACTGGCTCATTGAGAAAGACGGATATCTGATTACCTCTCCTTCGACTTCTCCCGAGGCGGCTTTTATTGCTGCTGATGGGAAGCATTATTCGGTTACTGAAGGGGCTACGATGGATATAGCGATTATCCGCGATTTGTTTACCAATCTGATAGAGGCTTCTGTGGATTTGAACTTTGATAAAAAGTTCAGAGAACTGCTCATCAAAAAACGGGATAAGCTATTGCCTTATAAGATAGGTTCGCAGGGACAATTACAGGAGTGGAGTAAGGATTATAAAGACCAGGATCCTCATCATCGCCATATTTCTCATTTGTTCGGTTTGCATCCGGGACGTCAGATTTCCCCGCTTATCACTCCCGATTTGGCGGATGCCTGCCAGCGGACATTCGAGATAAGGGGTGATGAGGGCACCGGATGGAGTAAAGGATGGAAAATAAATTTTGCAGCCAGATTACTGGATGGTAATCATGCTTATAAAATGATCCGCGAAATTATGAAATATGTGGAAGAAGGTGGTAGTAACACCGGGGGGACTTACCCGAACTTCTTCGATGCCCACCCTCCATTTCAAATCGATGGAAACTTCGGTGCTACTGCCGGATTTATTGAAATGTTACTGCAAAGCCATCTGAACGAAATTCATCTGTTGCCTGCGCTGCCTGATGCATGGACCGAGGGGGAGATAAAGGGAATTAAAGCCAGAGGCAATTTTGAGATAGATATCAAATGGAAAAATAATGTGCTGGAAAAGGCTGTCATAAAATCAAACATGGATAAAAAATGTACGCTCAGAACATCTGTACCCGTAGAGATTAATGGGAATATAGCAAAACAAACTTTTGACGGAAAATATTATTTAAATACCTTTGAGACTCAAAAAGGAATCATATATATTGTAACTATAAAATAGTAAAAGATATTGATGAAGAACCTAAAACGAAGCTATCTTTGTTTTAGGTTCTTTTCTATTTTTACAATATTCTATCAAATCCTTACAATTTTATCTACCACACATTCAAAATCCAGCAGATGGGTAGCCATCAAAATAGTAATATCAGGATATTGGTCTTTGATATTTCGAAAGATGGCAATTGCGTTTTCAGAACTTATACCAGCCGTAGGTTCATCTACAACCAACAGCTGAGGTGTTTTCAGCAGAGCCTGTGCCAGCAGCAACTTTTTCCGTTGCCCACCACTTAACGTTTCACCATTTTCTCCTAACCAGCTCCCCAGACCATCAGGAAGCGACAAACGCCAGCTTGCCAAATCTACCGTATCCAGCACTTGCTCGATAGCTTCGTCAGAATATCCTTCAAAATTTTCGCGCAAGGTTCCAGTTAATAAATAAGCTTTCTGGGTAACGTAAATACATTCCGGTACAGGTAAATGAGATAATTCTCCATAGCGATTCCATCTCAACAAGCCACTGCGGCGGTATTCAGGATAGAAGAGGCTATTCAACAAAGTCGTTTTTCCTTTTCCCGTTTCTCCAAAAAGAGCAATCCACTCCCCTCTTTTTATCTCCAGTGATACTTCTGTTGTATGTACCGATGTTTCAGGTATTTTTGCACTTAGGTTCTCTAAACTTAAATTTTCGAGTACGGAATTAACTTCCACTGTTGCAACAGGCTGTTCCCCTTGCGTAATAATCGAGTTAACATCTTTAATCTGATGTGCGACCGAACTTTTTTCCGATTTTCCGGAGAAAAGCATTTCTGCCAATTCGGCCTGTGCCATAATACCGAAGAAAATTCCAATTGCCATTGGAGCATCTATACCATAATCGCGTGAACTCCAGAGCAAAAATGTGGCAATATAGCTAAACCCAAGACCGGCTATCAACTGTAGCCAAAATGAATTAGTCTGCAGTTGGTCTTCCAATTGTTCGAGCCGCAGCAATCTTTGTTCATATTGCCCTATAGCTTTCCCTTCCAGACTATATTTCGAAATTTCTATACGCCCTCTGAAACTTTGTATAAGAGCCTGATTATTCTCCTCCCGATGCACCTTCAATTCTCCATAAAGTTTTCTGTTTTTTCGGAAAATTAATTGGGGTATAATAAACAAAAGAATGGCAGATGAAATCAAAAATTCCAAGGCTATTACCTGTGAGAATACAATAAGGAAAAAGAAATAGATACTCAACGAAAGAATTAGTGCAAAGAATGGTAATATCCACAAAAGAATATGGTTCAATATTTGATCGACACCATGGGTACTGTTTTCGAGTAAAGCCGAGTTATTATTGAATTGCTTTTTGAAATAGGGAAATTTAGCTACAGACTGGAATATTTTCAACTGTAGGCTTTGCTGGGCATCTAGTGTGGTTTTATGGTTTTCCAATCGCTCGAAATACCTCAGCACTGTGCGTAGAAGAGCCATTAAACGTATAATAGCAGACGGCACCAGATAAGAGAATGTAGTACTTGCTGTAATAAATACAACACTACATATCGCCAAAAACCAGCCCGAAATAGCAGGAAGAGCTATAAACGCCACTGTCCAAAGCAATAACAGAAGAAAACCTCTCAACCATCTGCCTGCCAGAGGCTGTAATATATATTTTATGATAAATTTATTCATGGCTCATCTGTTCCCCCCAATTTAAGTTTATAATTGTATTGGCAACAGCCTCAAACATCTTTTCGTGTGATGCGATTATAACCAGTCTATTTTCTGCCAATTTCATTATTTGCGGAAGAATGATTTCAACAGTACCAGTGTCCAGGTTAGCCGTAGGTTCATCCAGAATGGCTATCGGCTTCGGGTGCAACATCATCCGGGCAAGCGTAACTAATTGTTTTTCACCACCCGAAAGTTGTTTCCCGTTGTGGCTCAATACGGTTTGCCAACCCTCTTCCTTTTTAGTCAAAATTTTATCTAAGAACTCTGGGTATTGGCTATATTTATCAGCCTCTTTCTCGAGAAAAACATTGTATCGAAGTGTTCCGTCGAAAATAAAAGGAAATTGGTTCATATATGACGAATTTGCTTTCAACCATTGCTGTGACCACCTATTGTCTTTCCCGTTTACTGAAACCAGCCCATCCTGAGAGGACAGGCTTCCGGAACAAATCTTCAACAGAGTAGATTTACCAGACCCTGAAATACCTTTTACCAATATCAGCCCTTTTGCAGGTAATTTCAAATTGATATCATGAAGAACTTTTACCGGAGAATCGGGATAAGCAAAGCTAAGACGCTCTATATCAAGAATATTAAACACGTCATTGGTTTCTGTTAATGATGCATCAATATCCTCATTCAGAATCGGTAACAGTAGCTTTGCCGAGGCCAAGGCTTTGTTCCGGTCGTGATAGGCACTCACAAATTTTCTCAAATAGAAGAAAAAATAGGGCGACAGAGTAAGCAGGAACAATGCAGTACGAAAATCATAACCTTTCCCGTAATTGGGGCCTGCCATAATCCCGAGCAAGCTCATTCCTAAATAAATAGCAATAACAGCAATACAGATCGTAACAAAAAGCTCCAGCACAGCCGACGAAAGGATGGCAACACGCATCACGTTGGTAGTCGCTTTATTTAACTCCTTACTCTTTTTCGATAGAAACAGGTATTGCGGTTTGAAGTTATCCAAATTAACGATTTCGGCAATAGTCTGAAGGCGATTATAAAAGACTGCTGAATATTTGAGGAAAAGATTGATGTGTTTTTTGTGAAGAGCTTCTGCTCCTACACCTATGATAATCATCTGCATAGGAATGATTACTAACGAAACCAAGAGTGCAATACCAACCCACTTTTCCATCCAGAAACAAATAACCAAAAGCATTCCGCTCACTATGAGCGAAGCCATCAGATATGGGATAAAAAAAGCATAAAAGGGTTTTAGATCGTCGCTTATCCGAGTAACGAACAGTGTACTCGATATAGAATCAAACTTATTGTTATTTAACAATATAGGATATAGCCTCTTTTTAATTTTAGAAACAATTATATTTCCTGCTTTGTAATTGAATAGGGATGCAAAATGGGCAAAAATATATCTACCCAAGAGGAATAGGGATGCATATAACAATGCGTTGGGCAAAAGCAGTCCGTCATTGAGCCACGACGCTGCAAATTCTGATAAGTACCAGCAAAAAACAACAAAACATCCCGCGCTTAAAACAGTAAGCATCGAGGCTGAAATATACGCACTTTTTGCTTCGGCAATCTTCTTACCCAGCCATCGGGAAGCATTTTCCTGATTTGAACTCATTGATTGTCTCCGATTTTGATTTCCATCACATGGAAATGAGTGGATATTAAATGAACTAAGTGGTTTTACTCTATTAACGGCAAAGATAATTATTTATATAAAATAATATACCATCAAATAGTTTTTTAGTTCTTCATTCTGTTATTCCTTTCCAAGTATCAGTTCTCAATGGTACAGAAGGAAGACCTATCTTATAATTTACAATAAGCTGAATTGATTTCTCCCCTTGAGGCAATACTATCATTTGCTTGTCTGCATCCCATTCCGTCCAAACCTGATTATTTACAATTACGGATTGAATCGCTTTTTCGAACGGTGCACGAACGAAAAGTAAAATACGTGTATTATTATCAGGCTTTAAAATCTCTGCTTCGATGCTGTGGGAGTCTTTACTATAAGACAATGAATAGCTAACTTCGCCATATCGGGTATGAACCTTGTTTAGCTCGACTCTTTTACCCGCTTCCAGCCATTGTTGTGGAATACCGTTTCCCAGCCAGATTTCATCATCTTTCTCTTCAATCAGTAAATCGATAACCTGACTAACAAAACGGGCTTCATCCGGCGTTTTATAAAACGGACCGCTTCCATGTTTCCACATACGATATTCTTCCGAAAAAGCGACTACATCAGGATAGAATAAGGACGTAAAATTATTATAGAGGCTACGAATCGCCGCTTTCGTCTCATGACGGTCAAGATAGGCGCTTATCGGGTTTTGCAGACATGCCTGGAAAACCATTCCTCCCCGGCTAAACCAATACTCGTCATCTACCCAGCCATGTGTATTCAGATTCATAGAAGTAGAGAGAGTCAGATTATCTTCCCAGTCATTCAGAATCCAATCTGCCATAGTTGATTTCGCATCTATAATCCCTGTCTTCAACAGTGTTACAGGACCATACAACACTTCCCGCGTAGATGACAACCGTAATGTAGGATAAATACCTTTTTGATACCTGTCATAATATTTCGATTTTTTTGCTCCGAAATAACGAAAACGCTGATAAGGGTGTACTGGAACATAAGGAACACAGATATTATTACGCAGCCGTACCACAGGGCTTAGCTCCATAGCCCATTGCAAACTTTTGCGGATATCGTCACAATATGATTCAGCTTCTTTGAGATAATGTTCTGCCTGTGGCAAACCAGCTTCACTAAAAGCCTCTGCCAGAGACTTCAATCCTAAGTAAGAATAAGCATTGGTGGCATACCAATAACGCCATTCGTAACAATCTTCCAACATTCCGGCCGGCAATAATCCATAATGCAATACCGGATTTCCATTGCCATTATCTATTTGAGTTTGCTTTCGCTGTTCTATAATCCAGTCGGCAGCTTTCATCAGTTGTGGCGCTGCTTTTTCTAGCCACGCCTTATCTTTCGAATGTGTATAATAATGGGCTAGCCCCCACAAAACTGTGCCATGATTCATATTATATCCCAAAGCTGTATAGTCATTCGTTTCGGAAATTTTTACTCCATGGAATACCGCTTCCTGATTACCCGTATAAGCACCCGGTAATTTACTGCTTCCTTGTAACTGCAAAAACGTTTCCAAATAATGCCTGACTGTTTCGCTATCGCCCAGACGGTCGAGAAGGACTGTCTGAAAAATAGATTCATTGGCGTACACAGGATAATTAAATGAGGCAGCCGGAACCACATACAATCCACTTTCGGGGTCTTTTATCACACTCATACGAATATGCGGGATAACCGATTTAGACATCCGATTGAAAACCTCCTCCGGTACATTAAATACGGTATTCTCCGCAACCAAATCGCGCCAGTAATCAACGACACGGGCTCTTTCTTTGCTATAATCCAGCGTTGTAAAGAGTGCCATATCAGCAGAAGTAAGATTTCCGATAAAAGGAAAATAAAAATAGAAAGTCTCAGATATACCTGCTCCCAATTCAAAATCGTAATGAATTCCGTGCACATTCTTATCACTGAACAGGGATGTTTTTAATCTTTCGCCTACAGTATTTTGGGTATAACTGCGCAGGTATTTTTCCCCATCGATTTTATCATAAATAAAGCCATTCTCGGAAGAGATTTCTGTCAATGCTCCATTTCCCTGCAACCATATATGTGATTGTTTCGAGTTCAAGGAAGGATTGGAAATACGCAATTTTACCATCAGAACTGTAGGGCTAAACTCGTCTCTTCCCGAATTGAAAGGAGATAACGTGCTATTTTCCGATGAGGTAACAAAGGCTTCTTCTTCAAATAAAAGCCCTTCGTGATTCCAATTTGTACTTACGACAGGTAAATAATTATGAAGAACAGACATACGGCAGTTCTCTTGGGTTCTTTGGTAATTCGGATTTTCTCCTGTACCGAAATTCCAGTTCAGCTCGCCACCATTCCATTTGCATAAGTCGAGCGCCTTGCCCCGCACATTTGCCCGGTGTTTATCTATTATAAGGTTTCCTCCCCATTCTACGGCAAACTTTTGCCAGCTTGCATCGCAGGCTAATGGGAGATAAATACGCCTACCTGACTGATCCCAAATCGGGTCTTTAGCCGGTATTTCTTTACTTGCCCTTTCATAGGATTGTTCAGGTTCAAGCATAATTTGCTTACGGATATTTGCCCCTTTTACAATATTTTTATTGAAGTTAACCGGATTGTCGGCCGGTGCGATATACACGTTAAAATCAGGAATATACATAGGAGCCGTTAATAGATCTGCCGTAGAAAAAGAAAAAGTTCCATTATTTGACCTGACAGTAATTACTGTTTCTTCATTCGAACCAGGCAACAAGGCATTAGCTGTCAATGCCTTTATATTAATACCTTTGCCATTACCTATTGTAGTAATGTCCCATCCGTTTTTACCTTTTTTCTCATCTCCGTCTTTCCAATTCCATCCCGACAAACCGACAAGAGAGCCATTAAAAACCTCTATCTCTCCTGATATATTTTTTACACTCTTTTCTTCTTGTAAAAACTCGATTCGGATATTCTCTTCCTTTAATGTAGCCATAGAATAGACTGCAATATTTTTGATCAGGCTCTGATATTGTTGTGGGTATTTTACTCGCATTTTAAGAGTTCTGCGATAAGTGATTTGTCCGGGCAGATGATCCGCCGTTGGTATCTCATCTTTTTCGAGAGGTTTGAACTTATATATAATCCTGTTGCCCTGTATCTCCGTGTCAGTCTTAGCAGTAATCCATTTTCCCTGCCACATATCATCTTCTTCGTCTTCGTACGAAGGCATTTGTGGGGGATTGTCGGGCCATGTATTATGCCAGTACTCTACTTGCATCGAAGCGGCTATATCTTCACTCACCTGAGAATTACATAAGACCTCGAAGCTATGAATGTCACGTGCATCCCACCATCGCACACCAACATTATCAATTCCATCATATTTATGTAATGAACGGAGTTCTGATACCTCATTTCCCAAAGCATTATTTGTGGAATTCCAATAACACAATGTCCCGAATTCTGTGATATTCAGACATTTTTCCTCTTTTGAGCTTTTTTTTATAGTTGAAGCATATCCGAAATTAAATACCAGGCCAAATAAAAGGAGGTATGATATTCTTTTAATAAACGACATAAATAACATATTTTTTATACGTGACAAATCTACTCTACGGGCTGAATTATATTCCAGCTATCTATGCCGATTACAGGGAGATATTGCTGAAATACTTTATCCTGATTTTCGGTTCCTGCTGCCTGATAAGCATACCATACAGGCTTCCGGACATAATCATCTTTTGGATATTTACGCAATCCGATACGCAATCCGAATTCTTCTTCATGGTCGGCCCAGTTGTGCCACTGATGCGCATCTATTCCATCCAGTGCAGCTATCTTAGTCCATCCCCACGCAAAGCCTGCTGCCTGCTCTGCTAAATCTTCATCGGAATAGGTAGGAGAATTAGTACCATTCTCCGACAGCCATAATGTACGCTTATCTTTCCCCTGATATTTATTAACAGGCAATTTAATCCAATGGTCAAGGACTTCCAGATTTTTGTAAGTGATAATAGGTGTTGAATGGTTGTAAAGCGCAATTGTATCGAGCCATGTTTTAGGTTCACGTAAGTCGTGCGGATAACAATGAAAAGCGAGTCCCCACTTAAAGTCACCTTCTGCACGGCAATATGAATTTAATATGTTAAGCATATCCAATGAGGCATAAGTATCTTTATTGTCTGCCACTGCCCAGGCATGGGTATGAGAAGCCATAACTTGTGAATATCTATCGTAACGGCGAACGATATTATGACACATTCTCATCGATTTCACATAAGTATCCATATAAACCTCAACAGGTTTACCATCTCCCATATTAGTCCATTCCCGACCTGAATCGACCTCATTGTGCATAATCCAATGGTGAATACGCCCATATTTCTTATCCGTCCTGCAATATCTTTGTGCAAAGAAATCAAGTGCCGCAGCATAAGCGTTGATACTTTCGGGTGTAGTCATATCAGGCATGGAATAACGGCCTGCATCTGTGAAGTCAGGGTGTTGGAAAAGTTCCCCGATAACAGGGTCTACACTATCTGCTTTACGATTGATGAGAATAATGGCAGCAACAATAATTCCCCTGTCGCGGCAAGCAATCAGAGACTCGTCCAACGTTTGTAATTGCCTTTTGTCGAAATAATATTTTTGTCCTCCATAGCTATGTTCCAATCGGTCAGTCCCGGATTGCGAATACATCATTGTCGTAATTCTTATATTAACCGTTGCACTGGTAATTCTTAAATCATCCAAATCGCGGAGCATTGTTTCTGTTGCCTGGCAGTCGCCAATCCCTTTCTTTGACGATGGTTTTTCTGCAACAGTCTTTTGAATAGCTTCTATATTACCAGCATAGCGTGCATGAGAAATTATACTATCGGTGTCTCCATTGTTCTTTACTATTAGCCAGCGAGAAAGAGTACGGTCATATCTGAATCCGTCTTTTACTATATATCGGTCCAGTGTCTTGCTAAATGTTCCGGCATTAACTGGTATCCGGTTTTTAAATACTCTCGTTCCTACAATATCTTCATAAGGCGTTACTTCGCAGAGACTTATATTTTCGCCCCCAATAGCACTTCCTTTTATTGTGATAGCGTCCACCCCTGCATTTACACTTGTTATTGAAGACGTATACTCCCGAGAAAGATACTGACTTAGCTTTCTTACCTGTTCGGGGTTTTCATAACAAGTGCTTTGCGCAAATAAAGTACCCCCGCACAGCACGGCGAATAGAATAAGGCACATTCGGTCTATTGCTATATTTTTCATATGATTGAGGTTTAGGTGTTAACAATATGTTCCAAGACTTGAGAACCTTAACAGGAAATTAAAATTCCAGTTTCACAGTTGCATGGCCATTAAAATCCTCTAATATAACCGTTTCTTTCTCCAGCAGATATTTGCCTTTAGTTCCTGTCAAAGCCTTTGCCTTTTTACCTTCGGGATGAGGTAGTCTTATGCTTATTGTACGAGGCCTTTTATCGCTATGGCATTCCACTATAGCTTCAATCGTTCCATTCTTTACACCATTAACAGTAACTTTCAACTCCCCGAAATAACTTTTCACACCATCCAGCCGGATTATCTTACCTTCTTCCATCCAAGCACGGGGAATTGCGGAAAGAAGATGCAGACTGTCTCCTTGTTCCATATAAAGCATCCAACGGGTTTCCATCAAGAATCCGGCTTCCTCATGCGTTTTATGCGTGCTAAGACGGAAAAAATGTTCCCAGAATGTATACGTTTCACGGTCAGCATGAGCCGATATCGTAGTATAATAAGCATTCAGAAACGGCTTAACCATTCCCATCTGGATTTGCCACCAGTTGAGACGGCCGTAATAAGGCTGACTGAATCCGGCATTACCCTGACACATAAGTTCCGCAATATAGGTCATTATTGTTTTTGAGATAGGCTCTTTCGACCCAAAAACTTCACAGAAAACAAGGTATGCAGGACCTAATCCGGCGTCAGGACCGGTAAATGTTCCATGCGAACGGAATTTCTCCCTTTTCTGATATAGTGAACGTGGCCCCGGTGCTTCTACCCATGGAGGCAATGTTGGACTCCAGCTACCATCACCAAGAGGTACTACGGGGGATTTCTCCATTGCTTCCCGGGCATTCATTCGGATAGCTGTTTTCCATGCCCTTGCTTCGGTCGATAGTGTTGCAGCCTCAGGTTCATTTAAGATGTTCATTAATTCTGCCATACGGCTTAATCCGAGATAGCTGTAAGCATTCAACATGAATTGATGATAACTGTCTTCCGGGTCGGCAACCTTGCCGCTTATCATTCCATATTTATTATCTTTTTCCGAGTTTCGCCACTTGATAAGGAATTCGCAGGCTTTCATCAGTTGAGGTTTTATTCTGCGTATCCATGCTTCATCCTGGCTATATCTAAAATATTCACTGATACACCACAACACAGCCCCGGTCTCGATTGTATATCCATGATAATTCATAATTTGCCCATTCTCCTGCTGAGTTTCTATGAAATAATCGAGCGACCGGCGTGCAATATCATAAAGTCCCATAGAACAGTAGAATTGAATAATAGGTGCACTTTCAGTTCCTATGGGAGAGTAAACTCCGGCTTTTGCGGCCAAAGGTTGGTCGGGTTCTATTCCCATTGTATTTATATCCAGATGCAGTAGTCCGGCTGCAATCATTTCCGATATTCGTTTTTCGGGAACATCTATCTTAGCTGCTTTATCCAGTTTGGCTTGCCAATATTTCCGGCATGCAACATATTGGTTATCGAATGATTTTTCACTCAGCATTTCAGCCCGTTTATTATCAATGGGATTATGTGACAAGCGAAACTCAAAACTGACCGTCTCATTAGGTTGTATCAAAACTGCAAGTTCTTCATTATACATAGGTTTGCCATCGAGTGTAGAAATACAGAACACGCGGTTGTCTGAAAATTTAGAGAAACCGCTTTCCGGGTCAAACGTATAAGATACAGGTACACCCAGCGTAGGGGTTTTCACCCATGCATAGCGGGGTACTTGTCCTGTATTTTTTATTTCAGTCCGGCAATACAGTACTATCTCTTCATCGGGATGCTTCATTCCCGAACGTCTTCTTTCCAGTTCCTGCTGTTGTTCGGGAGTAAATACACGCCCCGGGCTATAACAGTCTGATATATAATAGTCTATTCCTTTTACATTTTCGGCTGTTAGCGGATTGGTTTCTAAGGAGGCGAACGAGACAGAATGGTACACCACGTCTTCATCTTTCATTTCGGAATGGTATATAGGCAAAGCACCGTTTTCGAGCCAGCGGTGGATATTGTTCAGCGCTCCCACACCTCTTCCTAATGCGTAGCGGTAAAACAAGTGATGGTTATTTGTCTCCGGTATAGGGAAAGATAACGAGGACACTATTGGTTTTACCATCTTATCTTCGCCATTGAACACGTCTGGCATTTCTTCCTGTATTTCAAACATTCTTATATCTCTTCCTAAACCAAGCCATATAGGCGCACTCATACTGCGTGTGTATGGCGCTACTTTTTCGAACGAGGTTTCAGGCTCTTTTTCTATTTGCTGCACTTTGGTGAGGAGCGAACGCGAAAGAATTTCTGTTTCTATCTGATTGAATGAGCGTTCGTCTTCTTCAGGAACAACGGCCACACCATATTCGGGAATGTAAATGGGGTTTGCACTGTTTACATCTCTCAGAAAAAAAGAGAACGTGTGATGTTCGGTCCTTACAGTTACCAATGTCGGCTCCGGGCCGGGAGAAGTATGGATATCTGAAAAAGATAACTGAAGCTGTTTCTTTTCCGGATTGGATATCTGGAATGTCCCTTTGGATAGTTCATTTTTTCCATCAGAAACTTTCATTTGGTTCAGCTTCCCATTGGTGACTTCGATTTTCCCTTTAATATCTCCTTCTTTCCACAAGATTTTTATATCTGAATGCTTTTGGGAAACCGCTGCCCAAATATGCACATTTATACATAGCAGGAATAATAATGCTTTGACTTGCTTATATTTCATAATATTTTCGATAGATATTTATTTATATGTACAGGTTATAGTATGTTTCCCTTCTTTTATCAAAAAAGCTGTTTTGTTATCTTTTTGATAATCAGTGCTTACTTCATAATATTCCATATCCGGTTTTACACCGTTAATCAATACCTCATCATTATCACCTATTGGTAAATAAACAATTGCTTTCGACTGTTTCGGAACAGATATTTCCATGTCTAACTTCTTCGAATCTACGTGGAACGAAGAGCCGATTTCTCCTATTACTGTCGGAATAGTTATTTGTACATCGTTCAAAGAAGTAGTTATATCCGGTTCTATTGCAAAAGTTTTATATCCGGCTTCCAATGGATATATTCCACAGAGGTACCGGGCTATTATAGTTAGCGTACCCCCACTCCATGCATGATTGGTAGTGCCTCCGCCGTAGCCTTCATTGCCTATTCCCCAGCCTTCGAACAGGGTGGAGTAGTCAGTGGTATTCACCATATCACTAAATCGTTTTTCGGTTCTTTCCAATGCATAGCGGCTCTGCTGCATACAGAATAATGCTTCCATCACATATTTTTCCATATAAGGACTGGCATGGTACTCTGTTTGCAATACGTTTAATATCGGCCGATAATATTCGTTGGGAGCAATCCCGGAAATTACCGCCAATGCCTGCACCCTATCGTCTGTTTCTTTGTTGTAATCAGGGTGACGATAAGCAGAACCATTCCAACATTGGTTATATCCTTTCTTTACTTTCTCCATCGTCATCTGATATGCTACAGCATCTGTATCATATCCCAGCAAATTAGCCATATTCGCAGCACCTTCAAGAGCCAGATAGTGCCATCCTGCGAATATGAGGCGCATGTCACGATTTTCGCCCCAGTCGCCCCATGGCCAACCTCCTTCGCGGAATTGGGTCAATCCTGTTTTGTCCAACTCCCATAGCGAAAGGTATTTCTTCACAGCAGGGTAAACCTCTGCAATCGTTGCCCTGTCACCTGTATTCATATAATAATTCCAGAAGCCGTAACGTCCTATGCTGGCAAGCATCTGACTAGGTAGTTCACTATCATAGTTTCCGGCAGGGATAGGCGAAAAGAGGACTCCATCGGGTTTTTGCCATGAAGCAAGCTCTAGTATCGCCTTGCGCATAAGCGCGTGAGCCGATGTGGAATAACTGTAAAAACTTTCTCCCATCAGTACCACTACGTCGCCCCACCATTGAGCCCTTTCCCGGTCGGGACAATCGAAATATATATCTCTCATATTTACGTAAAGCGTGCGTAATGCCTTTTGCCAAAAGCGATTATAGAAATCATTATTACAAGTGAAACGTCCCTCCGGATAGGCATCATAGCCCGTTTCTCTATATGCTATATTTTTTACTGATACGCCTTTAGGCACATTCAGAATAATTTTCTCACCATTCATCCATCCAAGAGACTCGTGCACCTGCTCTCCTTTTTTGGTAATGTACTCGGCTCTCACATTAAATGTACTTCCTGCAAAGGAATGATCTGTGGATATTCCAATAAGATTATCTCCGGCAGAATCTGCAATGGTTATTATCGGGGTCATTTGCATATTGTAGGGTACTACCACGATACTGTCTGTATCCCTACCACGATAGCGTTTAAAGGCAATATCTTTTATTCCGAAATCTTTCCACTGAGGAATAGGGCGTTTTATCAGATTGTTCCAAGGTGTATCTCCCCAACTGCCAATTTCCTGAGCAGGCAAAAAACCATTAAGGTTTCGAATTTCGGCAGTTTGCCACCCTTCAATATCCTTTCGGGCATCGAAACGAATATTTGATTCAGCAAGCCTGAAGTTGGGATGAGGTTCGCCTGTATCTCCAAATGCGGGATGTATACGGCAGAGCCAGTCTGAGTTACTGGCCAGTGTGAAGCCATTATTTGCCGATGAGAGGATAATTCCCGGCTGTCCACTATCTTTATGAGAAAATCCTTCTTTACCAAAATACCATAGAAGCAAAGCTATCTTATTGTTTCCTTTATGCAGGAAAGGAGCAAGGTCTATTTCGTCATAGTAAGTATCGTGAGGTGTAGGCCCACGTTTCAGCCCCCCTTCAAAAACGACTAATTGGCCGTTTAGCCAAAGCCAATACTTTGTATCTGCTCCGATACGGATTATCGCTTCCTGAGGAACTTTATCCAAGGATATATCATGCCTGAAAGCAATCCATGTATTCGGCTTATTTACGCTATCTGCTGCACATGTAATCCAACGTGCAGCCGTAATATCTGCTGCACAACTGATTGGATTGAAATACGAGAAAAGGCATAATAATAGTAATATTCCTGCTTTCCTACTCATTATTTTCTAATTATAAATTATAATAATCTGAATATACTGCTGCTCACGCTATTACTATTAGCTCCTATCATCACTTCAAACTCTCCAGGTTCGAAGATATGTTCGAGTCTATTATTGTAGAATTTCAGCATTTCAGCATCGATAGTAAAACTTACCACCTTTCTTTCCCCTGCTTCAAGACGGATTTTTTTAAATCCTTTCAATTCTTTCAGGGGGCGGGTAACCGTTCCTACAATATCGCGTATATACAATTGTACGACTTCGCTTCCGCTCCGGTTGCCTGTATTCGTAATCTCTATACTAGCCGTTACAGTTCCTTTCGCGTCTATTTCTTTCTTGTCGAGCATCACTTCTCCATATTTGAAAGAAGTATATCCCAGGCCATATCCGAAATGATAGAGCGGCAGATGAGTTTCATCTATATATCCCGTAACATAAGGCACTATCCTGCCATCGGCATGTGGCGGGCGTCCAGTCTGTCTGTAATTATATCTCATAGGAACTTGCCCTACACTTCGCGGAAAAGTCATGGTTAAGCGGCCTTCCGGCTCTTTATCGCCAAACAGGACATCAGCTACGGCGAGTCCGGCTTCGGTACCGGGAAACCATATATTCAGAATAGCATCTATATTTTCATTCTCCCATGTAAGGGTCATAGGGCGACCTGCACACAATAGTAGTACAACAGGTTTTCCTGTGGCTTTCAATTTCTTTAACAAGTCTTTCTGTGCATCGGGAATGTCCAGATTTGTACGGGATGCGCCTTCTCCCGCCATTTCGGCCGCTTCACCCATAACAGCTACAATTACATCGGCACGACCAGCTATCTCCAATGCTTCGGCTTCGAGTTGTTCGTCAGTCCTGTTGTCCCGGTCAAAGTGTTTATATAGTGTTCCCCAGTTTAGAGAGACTCTATCTTCCAGTTCTTTATCATACGTAAGATTGCTGCCTTTCGCATGCAATATAGTCACATGATTTCCAACCTGCTGTTGCAAACCTTCGAGAATAGAAACCGGAGAATACAAATTCGCTCCGAACGACCATGTTCCCAACATATTGGGTTTGTTGTCGGCTAAAGGACCGATAACTGCAATCGTTCCTTTTTTGCCGAGAGGTAAAAGTTCTTTGTCATTTTTCAATAATACGAAACTTTCCGCTGCAATTCTGCGGGCTTCCTCTCTGTGAGCTGCTGTAAAAATATCGGTGCTTACACGGGTTGTATCACAATATTTATAGGGGTTATTAAACAGTCCCAGCTTGTATTTTGCTTCCAACACCCGACGGCAAGCATTGTCTATATCCGATATTTTAACTTTGCCTTCTGCCAGTGATTTCTTCAGTGTTCCTGATAAACCCTGACTAGCCATATCCATATCCAAGCCTGCATTAAGGGCACGAGCCGAGACTTCTTGCAGATCTCCGATACCATGCACCGTCATCTCCCGTACAGCATCCCAGTCTGAGACTATCAGCCCGTTAAAACTCCATCGTTGTTGCAGAATATCTTTAAGAAGCCATTCATTTGCAGCAGCCGGTACGCCTTCCACGTCATTGAAAGCTGTCATAATGCTACCTACTCCAGCCTTAACAGCAGCCTCGAAAGGTGGAAAATATTCATTGAACATACGCATACGGCTCATGTCTACTGTATTGTAATCTTTACCGGCTTCGGGCGCACCGTAGAGAGCAAAATGTTTTACGCAAGCCATAATCTGGTCGTTTTGTGTAAGGTCGCCCTGATAACCTCTGATGTAGGCTTTCGTTATTTCGCTCGATAGATAAGGGTCTTCCCCGTTACCCTCGGCTACACGTCCCCATCGGGCATCGTATGAAATATCCACCATGGGACTAAATGTCCAGCATACCCCTTGTGCACTCGCTTCTATAGCCGATATACGTGCTGCTTTTTCTATCGATTCGGGATTCCATGTAGCGGACAGTCCCAATGAAATAGGGAAAACCGTATTATAGCCGTGAATAACATCCATACCGAAAAGAAGGGGAATGCCCAGACGGCTGTTTTTTACCGCAGCATCCTGCAATTCGCGTATTTTAGGAGGAGACATAATATTTAACAAAGCTCCCACTTCGCCCTTTGCTATCCGTTCACCTGTAGCTGATTCTGTTACCGGCCCGGTCATGACAGACCCGTCGATACTTATCAGATTCAACTGCCCAATCTTTTCTTCTACAGTCATTTGGCGGATAAGGTTATTGATATATTTGTTCATTTCAGGTTCCTTGTCTTTCTTAGAACCGGTATGAGGATGGCCTGCTGTCATTCCCATAGCGAAGACAGATAATATAATACAAAATAAGAATTTCATTAGTTAGTTAATTTTCAATTTTGATTTTAAGGGAGTTTTTTCACATTAATATTATCCAGAAATGCAGTTTTATCTCCGGTATAAGTTCCACGTATTTCAATAAGGTTTATACCTGTTTCTACAGAGAATGAATCGCTTTCGTAATTTTCAAAATTTGTTCCTGATGTCAGGGATATATCACCGCCAATTTTATTGTTGTTTATATAAATGGCAACACCCTGTCCTATACCCGAACTATTGCGATATGCAGCCGAGAAAGATAATTTGTAAGAGCCTGCTGAAAGGTAGATATAGTTTGAAATCTCACCATCTCCCTGTAAAAAGGCGATTTGTTTGCCTTCCTTGATTGCAGGAGGATTAAATGCCCCGCCATTGACCGAAATTCCGGAGTTCTTCCTGAATGTCCAATAACCTCCACTTGGCTGATATTGATATTCTTCGGCTAAAGCAGGAACTTCGAATCCTGCATTGTTAAATATAAGTATACCAGCTTCATATGCCAGTTCCAACGGTTCACCTTTATCGTTCTTATTTCCTGTAACAGTTACAGACGGGTCTACTGTGGTGATAAACTGTATACCGGGATTGAGTTTAAATGTGTTGTTACGAATGGTTCCATTATTATTGCAATCGAGCCGGGAGAAGCTGATTTCAAATCCACGGGGAGAGGAAGCGTTCAGGCTATTGTTTTCAAATACACAGTCTTCAATAATACAGTCTTCATTGACCAATCCCTTCATATTATCAAAGAACATGATGGCACAACCATCGTTGTCGTGCATATAGCAATTTTTTACAGTAACATTTTTATTGTCTCTTTCGAAATCAATAGCCTCAGCATCGGGATTATCCGCCTGCCGTTTTTGATAGGCTATTTCTGTATTGCTGATTACAAAACCGTCATTAATGCCAAGGAAAATACCACAAGCACCATTCGGGTAATTACCTGTACCACAATTCAGTACTTTGCAATTATCGATAGTCCCTCCTTTGACGGAAATAATGGAGAATCCACCATATATACAATTGTTTGCCACACAGTCAGATATATTTACATTCTCACCACTGGATATGGCAAACAGCATTTCTACATTATCGGCTGTACATGAAACTATGTCTATATTATAATTATTAAATTTACCATCATTGAAGAATATTCCGGCAATAGGCACATCATGTACATGAACGTTTTTTACCTTGATATTACCATGTTTTTTATTATCTGTGACTCCAAATATCAGCCCATAACCGGGGCCGTTGCCTATATCTATATTTTCTACTTGCAGATAATCCGAATTGTTTATTGTAAGTATTGCAGTTCCTGTACTAGCTTTTATATTAGGCTTATTACCTTCTCCATATGAAGAAATTACTATCGGTAGAATCTCCGTTCCTGTAAATTTTGAAGATATAGTGATAGGCCCGTTCCACGAATCTCCTGATTTAAGAAGAATTTTATCTCCCGGATTAAAAGTTACTTGATTAATCTTATCCAATGTTCTCCAGGGAGCTGCTGAAGTTCCCGGATTCGTATCAGCTCCAATAGAGCTACTTATATAATAAGTAGTTGGTTCTCCATTGTTTGGAATAGGAACAGTGATATCTTCATTATCATTATTGCCATCGCAAGAGCCGCTCATAAGTAATAAGCAGGTCATGATGCTCAAAATATATTTAATTTGCATAATATTTTCTTTATTTAATTTTCTTCTGATTATTCTTTACTTGAATCCATAAAATAGTCGAATGACTGTACGGTCACAGGCCCTAACAGACCCGAAGATTGTAATTCGGAAGAGCTATTCCATGGATTCACCGGAGTCCATGTCTTACGTTGCTCAGTAGGTAACTGCTGATCGCCTATAAGGCGGTTTATCCAGTTATTTGAGACTTCGACTTCGATTGTATTCTCACCTTCCTTTATCCATTTCGAGATATTTACTCTGTACGGGTAAGTCCATACACCGCCGGCATAGTTTCCATTGATGAAAACTTTACCCATTACCATTACTTTCCCGAGGTCGATATACAACTGGTTATCAGGGATGGATTTCATGTCGATAGTCGTTTTGTAGCGGGCTGTACCAGAGAAATATTTAATTTGAGGGTCAGACGATTCTTTCCAGTCATATAATTTCTCGAAAATTACAGACGACTCAGGTGCTACAATTCCGTTGAATGTCACTTCCCATGGAGTTTCAATAGTGGTTATAATTTTCTCGGGAGGGAAGTTTTTGCCTGAAACGGATTTTTCACTATTCTCTCTATTGAAAATAATAAATGCACTGCCGTAGGCTTCCAGTTCCAATGGCATCGTGGTTGTTGCCCCATCAACTGAGTATTCGGGAAGTAATCGAGTTTCTCCTGTCAGGGCATCCCATAATTCGGGAGAACTGTTTGTTGCACGGAATGTAGCATCGAAAGAGACTTTTTGTTCCCGTTGATTTGAGACAAAATATATATCCGCATCTTTCAGTTTGCGATGAATGAAAAGTATCTGCTTGCCATCTCCCGATACACTAAAATCGGGTGTAACTGAGAGGGTCGAGAATACATTTTCCAAAGAGTTGCCATCATTGAAAACATATCCTTTTCCATATTGGCGGTGGCTTCCCGAGATTAAATCAGCCCATAATCCGGTTGCAAGTTCTTTCACTTTCTTATCTGCTTCGGGATAGTCTTTCATACTAGGGGAAGACTCTGGTGCCGGCCCAAGAATTACAAGTCCCTGACGAACCATCTCTTCTATTTTTACGAGTAATTCGGGACGCATTGTATTCAGTTTAGGTAATACAAGTACCTTATATTCCATGCCACTTTCCAGTATAAGTTTGCCATCCCGCACCGTTGAACGGGTCATCAGAACTTCTCCATTGATATAGTCGAACGAATAGCCGGAAGGAAGTGCCGGATCGCATATCCCGGTCATTTTAGGAGCATCCTCTCCTATAAAGTAAGCTACATCGGCAATATACTGTCCTTGCTGAAGCATAAAGTTTGTCCGCTTGAGGTAATTTGTAAATAGATCGATATGTTCAAAC
Organism: uncultured Dysgonomonas sp.; assembly: GCF_900079725.1. Taxonomy (NCBI): domain Bacteria; kingdom Pseudomonadati; phylum Bacteroidota; class Bacteroidia; order Bacteroidales; family Dysgonomonadaceae; genus Dysgonomonas; species uncultured Dysgonomonas sp. The sequence goes on along the minus strand of NZ_LT599032.1, from coordinate 4,856,152 downwards.
CATGTATTTTTACGATTAAATTCGTTTCCAAACCATGCACTCATGCCCGGATTGCGATCTTCGTATGGTTGCTGTATATAAACATGCAAAAGTGTACTATTTATACCCTCCGTAAAGAAACGGTCACCTCGCTGCTTCATCAGATACGGGTATCGGCTGAAGCCGGCGCCTGCAGCCGTAAATGACTCTGCCCAGACATTACGCTTACCATAGATATGAGCACAGGATGAAGCCGCACGATTTTCTATATCACCCAAAGAACCTTCGCTCCAATACTCTCCGGCAACTTCATCGGATTGTCCTCCATATTGGAGAAACTCTCCGGGGAATCCCCAGTGTCCGTAATTTTCGAGCCATGTCACCAATCCATGCTTGTGGCTCTCGTCCCGAAGTCCGCCCACATAATCATACGAAACCCTGTCGGCAATCAGGCGACGAAGATCCCATAAAAAGCGATCCGATAAATCCGGACTGCCAACTACAGTACCTCTTAATACAGGTAAAAACGGTATAGGATCATAGCCATAAACTTCCAAGAAACGTTCAGCCATGTCATCAGTCCAATTTTGTCCTCCGGTTTCGTAACTATCCTGAACCACAACTTTAAAGGATGTACGGTCTTCGGCCGGAATACGGCGCAATATCTCTCCGATAAAAGCATCGAAATGAGTTGCTACGTGCGTCTTACTCATTTTATCTATCTCCAAACCAAGTCCTTCGGGGCTGGCCGGTCCGTTAGTCGTTGTTGTAGAGCGCATTGCGGTTCTCAGTATTTTCCATTTTCCTTCAGGTACATTCCATTTTAGTTTTCCATCATTGAAATTAGAAGTTATATCTACTACCCTACTTGGATCAACCAATATAGATTCTTCTGTTACCATAGGTTGTTTTTCCCACAGATAATCATGCCACAACGGAAGCGGAGTCTGGAACATCTTTGCAAGAGTTTTTTCGGGATAACGCTCGACCATAGGTAAAGATGAAAGGGTTGCTTCAAAACCGACATTACCATCTTCGGGCAATACCAGACGATAGTCCGTAGCTTTAATTTCTGGTAGAGAAATTACAATTGGAGCTAAAGGATCAAAACCCACATTCATTTGCATATTGCTTCTATCTATTGTAAAATCTTTCAGTAACTTATATTCTCCATTCTCTTTGCAATACAATGATGCCGGGGTAAGAATCGGTCTGTCTACCTGAATAATAAGGCTGCGTACAGGATGTTTGCCCGACATATGCATATCGAGATTGAGACTGGCTCCATGTTTCTTTGCCGCCTGCCATTTTTTACTTTCTTCGGTATCGGGTAAAGGATATGCTATTACTCTTACATCCTGAGCCCTTTCCCCTACTTCGGGTAATTTATCATTCAATTCTACAGGCCCTTCCACCACAAGTTCTGATGAGGCGAGATAGCGCATACTTTCTTCAGGTTTTACCCAAGGACCTCCGGACTGGCTCCAGCCCGGGCTATTGAAAATACCTATTTCGATATTAAGTTCCGAAGCTTTTTTCAACGCTGTGTGCATTATTTTCCACCAGCCTTCCGAAAAAAGTTTATGTTCTCCATAGGTGATATCATCTAATCCGATATTTCCAATGAAAGCACGGTTGATTCCGGCTTTTTTCATCGCTTCCAGGTCTTTAATAACTCCTTCTTCCGAAATATTATCTGAAATCCAATACCAATAGACTGCTATCTGGGTGTTTTGGGGTACTTCCCGGAAAGCATCCCGTATTTCAGCCAGTGAGGGTTCTGCATTGTCATTACCCTTACAGGAAAGGAATAACGAAATGACCGTAATTAAGAATAGTTGAATTGTTTTTTTCATGGAATATATTATTTTTATTCAATTCATAGGTTTAATCGATAAAATACAATTTATTATTGAATTTATACCCCTTCCCAGTGTACTTTTTTTAGGTTTCGGCCCTTTTTCTATTTAGAATTAAGTTCCAATTTTGCTTTTCCTATACCTTTGACTGAGGCTTCAAACACAATATTACCTGTATCCTCATCTGATTGAACAATAGCGACTAATTGACCTTTGAACAAACTCATTCGCGGTAGATGAAATTGTTCTAAATTTGTAGGGTCGCCATTAGATGCTGCGCGGAAAGTACCTGCTCCGGACACCTCAAACAATACGCTATGGCTAGCTTCGGGACATAGGTTTCCATCTTTATCAACCACTTTAACCGTGATGAACGCTAGATCTTGTCCATTAGCATCGATAACAGTCTTATCTGCCGAGAGTTCTATTTTATGGGGCCTTCCGGCTGTATGAACTTCTTTTTCTGATACTGCGTTCCCATCCTTATCATATGCTATTACTTTTATTGCACCCGGTTCGTATTTAACATCCATCCACATCAGGCGATAACGCTTTTGACGCTTCAATTTCCGGGCGGCTTGCTCATTATCTGTTTCTTTCTCGGTCATAGACAAATCTTTGGAAATACGCCCCTGACTTTTGCCATTGATAAACAATTCGGCCGCAGGATGATTGGTATACACAAATACAGGGGTTACTTTCCCTTCACGTCCGGGCCATGTCCAGTGAGGCAGTATATGCAAAGTCTCTTCGGTTGGCCTCCAGTGGCTACGGTAAAGATAATATCTGTCCTTGGGTAGTCCGGCTAAATCTACTATACCAAACAGGGAACTGTGATTGGGCCAGACTTCATGATAAGGCGTAGGCTCACCAAGATAATCGAAACCCGTCCATACAAATTCTCCGATACACCAGTCATAGTCGTCATGGAGAACAAAATCATCTTCGGGGAGGTTAGACCAACTCCCACAATCCAGGTCGTAGCCTGACGACTGATTATCTTCTCTTACTCTATTTATTGTACGCTCGACCGGAAAGTGATATGTTCCACGCGAACTGAAAGTAGATGCGGTCTCACTACCCATTAATATTTGCTGAGGAAGTTCTTCATAAGCCTTCTTATACAAATGAGTTCTATAATTGAATCCTACTACGTCGAGGATGGAAGCTGAATGAGTTTTTATTGCATTCTGCACCTGGTCGATACCCATTGTTACCAATCGCGTAGGGTCTTCCCTATGACATATATCTTGTAGCCAACGGGCTATTTTTGCCCCTTCATAGTTTGCTTGGTCAGGAACTTCATTCCCTATGCACCACATAACTACAGACGGATTGTTTCGGAAATGGTGAAGAACATTTATTAAGTCACGTTCTGCCCACTCATTGAAATAGATATTGTACCCATTTTTCATTTTAGGAGTCTGCCATTCATCAAATGTTTCTACCATTACCATCAAACCTAATTCGTCGCACAGCTCTATAAGTTCAGGTGCCGGCATATTGTGCGACGTCCTTACTGCGTTAACTCCCATCTCTTTCATTATTAGCAGTTGACGGCGAATAGCGCTTGTATTGACGGCAGCACCAAGAGGTCCCAGATCGTGATGAAGGCATACCCCTTTGAATTTTAAAAATTCGCCATTTAAGAGCATACCCTTATTGGGTATTATCTCTAATTTTCGAATACCAAAACGAGTAGCATAAGTATCTTTTAAAACACCATCGACATAGATTTCAGACTCAGCCCAATAGAGAACCGGCGTATCCGGAGTCCAAAGAGATGGAGATTTTATTGTAAAGTTTTGTTCAAAGGTATTGAGGTCAGTCTTTGTTAATTGTGCATTATTTTCTGTCACAATTTTTCCTGACATATCTTTAATTACGGTTTTTAATACTAATCTGGAATAGGCTTTGCCCGGATATTCGACAGAAGTGAACAGTTTCACTTTAGCATACTCTTTCTCTACAACAGGAGTTGTCAGATATGTACCCCATACGGGTATATGAACCTCATCTGTAACTATCAGATGTACATTCCTGTAAAGCCCTGCCCCCGGATACCATCGTGACGATTCAGGATAATTTTCTAATCGGACAGCCAGTAAATTATCTTTTTCTTTCAGATAGGGAGTGATATCGAAATGGAAACTGTTGTAACCATAAGGCCAATATCCTATCTCTTTTCCATTCAGATAAACTTTTGCATTGCTCATTGCCCCATCGAACAGTATATTCGCTTTTTTGCCTGCCACAAAGTCTTTAGCATCGAATTTTAGTCTGTACCAACCAACACCTACAAAGGGCAGTGCGCCTGTACGTCCGGGTTTCAAAGAGGCATGTGTTTCTCCGTCTTGTTCTATGGCAACAAACTGAGGATCATTGTTGATGTCGAACGGGCCATATATCGCCCAGTCGTGAGGAACAGATACTGACTGCCAATGAGCATCATCAAAATCCTGCTTGATAGCTTCTATATTATCTGTCCGCGAAAATTTCCACCCTTTGGTCAATGTGGTTTTCGTTCGGGCATGTATAGAACATGCCATTAATAAGATAATGGTTATGGCAAGTAACAATCGTTTCATTTCTGATATATATCTTTTATATTGCTAATAGTATCCGGCACGATGACAAGTCATCTGGCATCATGCCGGATTGTGAATTCATTCGGTCTGTCCGCTTAGTTCCATCCCGTATTTTGCCAGTTACTTCCCGTAAACTCAAGCATTTTGTTTACTTCGTCCTGGTCGATGGCATAAAGCATATACTTATCTTTCCAGCTATTACGTGGAAAGCTAATCCTTGTATAGGTATAAGCATTGCCATCTTTGGTTATTCTCATGCCCGTAAGGTATCGGTCTGTCTTCTCTAAGATTTTCCATCGGCGGACATCAAAGTAACGATGCTCTTCAAAAGCCAGTTCCACACGACGTTCATTTCTGTATTTTTTCTCAAAATCATTAACAGACATACCAACCGGAAAATCCGGCATCTGGGCTCTTTTTCGTACAGCATTTACTGCATCACGCGCACTCATTGTTATGCCATTACCTAAATTAATTGGAGTATCAGGGCCATCTGATTGATAGGCTGATTCAGCAAAATTCAAGTATACTTCTGCCAAGCGAAAGAGACGAATAGCACCATCGGCATTATTGCTGTTGTTCGACTGCCAATTATTAAATTTACGCATATAGTAGCCTGTTCGGGTACTTCTTCGATCGTTCACCGAAATACCATCCGGAGCACCAACATACGTGTAAACAGGTGTGCTCTCTATCGCTTCTCCTTCTATTTCGATATTCATTCTGAAATTCCTGATGTCCATTCTGGAAGCAGGCTGCTGCTCCATTAAATCGAAACGAATATAAGAACCTGCATTCCAACTGTCGCTGTAGTTATTTTTTAAGTGTTCGCTAAGGTCGACCGTAAAAGTAGTCCAGCCACTGCTTGCAGGAATATCACCTATTGCAAAATGTTTGCTTGGATCGATACCTCCGTTAACTACAAAATACATTCCTGCATCAAGAAAAGTGTTGTCGTTTGTTCTATACTCGAAAGTGAAAGTTATTTTGTTTTCCATCGCCCAATTTATCTGTAGGTCTAAAGGGTCGAAATAGATGTATGGGTCACCTCCGATAGTTTCTATATTATAACATTGCTCGGCCTCATTATAACCACCCGAAAGATCATTCACTGCAGCTAAATTAAAACTCATAGGATAGCTATCATTGCGCCCACCTACAGAAGCCCCCAATGTCCTTTGTGCTTCATTGTAATATATGGAAGCATAGAAACGTGGGTCGCGCCCTTCATATGGATTTGCCGGGTTATAACCCGAAATAGAGTTGATGATAGGAACCAGGTGCAGTTCATCGGAATAACCTGTAATTGGAATCTGTCCGGTAGCCTGCATTTCATAGCTATCTACCAGTTCCTGTGTAGGACATGGCCCAGATTTTAACATACCGGCAGTAGAAGGCAAGCCTGCATTTCGCCAAATTTCCATTTTAGTACCGCATTGGTAAATGGTTTCTTTGTCCACAGAGCGTTGATCGTCCGAATTGGTTATAAAATACAAAGCATAAGGGTTTTGGGCTATTTCTGCAGGAGGATCTACGTCGAACAGTTGATAATTATTTGCCAGCAAAGCACCTAGAGCTTCTTTATTGACAGCTGTTGCATCAGCCCATGTATAAGTACCATCCGACCACTGCGGACTAGCTGCATATGTTATAGCCTGCGACTTGATTGCATAAGGGATGGCACGGGTCATGATTCCAAAAGAATTTGACGGGACTCCCCATCCAAAAGCAGCATCAGACGCTGAAAGAGCAGCATCGCAATCTTCCATAATCAATTTTACTACTTTAGAAAACGGTTCTCGTTTATCGGATGAATAATCATGGCCTATTTCATACGATGCAGTTAATACTGGAATATCCCCATAGCGCTTAGCCAGTTGCAGATAATATAATGCACGCAGGGTATGTACCTGAGCCGTCCAGTTGGCAATTTCGTTTCCGCTTACACCTATGGTTGCTGCATCCACATTGCGTATTCTGTCCAGAAAAACATTGCATTTGCGTATCCCCTGATAAAGACTTGTCCAAGGGCTGCCATCGCTGGAATAAGAAGCATAATTCTGAGCATTTACATTATCAGCATACCACATCGAAAATTTCGATCCTGCCGTAATATCATCAGCATCCTGCGCCTCATCTGTCATAGAAGCACGGTCCATATATGGAGCAGGGCAATAACCATAACACGAATTCAGGTATCCTCTGATTCCATTACGCTCCGAAAATATTTCGTCGAGAGAGGTGCGCCCGTCCGATTGCATATCCAATAAATTGGAACATGAAACCATCAATGGAATAATAATATATAAAATATATTTTTTCATAATTGTATTCGTTAATTTCAGAAGCTTAAATTCAATTTTACATTATAAAATCTATATACGGGGATGGAAAGATAACCTCCGCCTTCAGGACCGAAGTCACTGCTTTTCATACTATCCCACGTGAGCAAATTTTGTGCACTAACACTTAATCGTAGATTTTCAATAAAAATAGCATTACTCCATTTTGCAGGGAATGTATAACCTATCTCAATATTTTTCAATCTCAGATACGAACGATTGTAGAGAAAAAAGTCATTCGTTTCATGATTTATATTCTTTTGAGTAGAGAGTGCCGGATAATCAATAGTTTCTCCGTTCTGATAGCGTTCTTGTGTCCACGCATTTCTATGCAAAGAACCGAATACACCATCCAAATCATATTCGAATACGCCCGCACCGCTAAATGTTGTAGAGTATTTGCCGACTCCCTGAAAAAGGACACTAAAGTCGAACGACTTATATTTAGCTTGTCCAAATATCGAATAATAGTATCTTGGAAGACTCCCCGTGCCGATCGGAGCTTTGTCCTTTTCATTAATAATACCATCATTGTTCAGGTCTTTATATCTCAAATCTCCGATTCTTGGAGTCCCTATCTCATACTGGAGGTTATCTCGGTCTATTTCTTCTCTGGAATTATAGAATCCATTGCCATTATCTTTATTTATCAGGTATCCGAATTCTTGTCCTAAGGAATAACCTTCTTGCCATTTGCGGTAAGCATAATCATCATCTTTTATTGCTTCGCCACCGTTTATTACTTTGTTTTTGGCATGTAGTACAGAACCGCCGACACTGAAACTCAGGTCACGATTAAGGTCTTTTGTATAAGCCAGTGTTAACTCATAGCCTTTGTTTTCGAAAACTCCACTGTTCGATGCGGGGAGATAATCGAGAGGAACTCCCTGATAAGCAGGTAAGCTACCGCCAGAATGTATGACCATATTATCCATTTTATCTTTGAAATAATCGAAAGAAAGTGACAGGTTATCGAAAAGCCCTATGTCTGCACCAATATTTAGCTTCTTGGAAATCTCGGGCCTGATATCCGGATTAGCAACCTGAGCCTCTGTTACTAAATAACCAAGGGATGGGATAGTACCTCCATTTCCCAGCACAATATTATCCAGATAAGAGAATCTGCCTAATCCAGAATTCTCAGTTGCTGTCTTTCCATATGCAGCTCTCACCTTCAGATTACTAAGCCAGGTCGCATCCTCTAAAAATGCTTCGTTCGAAGCCGTCCATGCTGCAGAAACCGCCGGAGTGAATACAAAACGATTGCCGGGGGCATATTGTTCCGAGCCGGAATATCCCATATCGAGTTTCAATAAGTATCTGTTGTCAAAGCCATAAGTTACTTCTGCGCCACTGACTATTTTCATATAAGGCAATAATAAGGGCATGGTTACATCTCCTTTTATCAGGTCTTGATAGTAAGCATATGCCATAGCGCCTATCTGATGTTTGCCAAAATCTCTTTTGTAATTCATCATTCCATGATAAGTCAATTGATAGTACATCGATGACGCTTTTTCATATCTCAATGGAGTATCCACATCAGTTCCGTATTTATTGAAACTGAGGTTCGTATCATCATTTTTCCGTATCCACTTTTCATATTCCTGCCGTGTATTCAGACTATTAACAGAATTTGTCTGATAGGAATAAGAGCCACTCATACTCAAACCTTTGATCCAAAATCCGAGATCTAAGTTAAGTGCAAACTGTGCATAAATATTCGTTACCGTATGGCGGGAAAATCCGGAACGGTTTATCAATCCGTATGGTGTAGCCTGAACTTTATCAGTTACAACAACTCCTCCTTCGGGCGTTGTGGGTCCATATATAGACGATGGTATCTGAAACAGGGTAGGATAAATATTGCCTAAAAAACCTCCTCCGGGAGTTTTTTCCCTTTTGATATTTCCAGCCAGTCGCAATGATGCGCTTAAATACTTATTTATCTTAGCGTCAACATTAGACCTGAAGTTTACCCATAGATAATGATTGCTCGGATTATATGCTGTCTGATCAGTGTTGTAGAAATTATCCTGATGCATCATATTAACATTAGAATAGTAGAGTACATTTTCCCCACCTCCAGACAGATTAACCCCTACACGTTGCATACTGGTAATATCTTTCATAAATTCTTTCCGCCAATTATTGTTCGGATAAAGATTCCCGTCCGTACCAGAATCAAAGCCTGCTATCTGATTGTCATTAAAGTAATAATTAGATCCTAATCCATCGTTGTCAGCTGCCTGATTTCTCATTTTAACATAGTCGGCAGAATTGATAAATGAAGGTGTGGTTGACATTTGTTGAAATGTCTGATCTAATTTCACTCCTATTTTCAGTTTGCCTTGTACACCCCGCTTAGTGGTGATTACCAATACACCATCTGCACCCTGTATCCCATATATAGCCAGTGAAGCCGCATCTTTTAGCAGAGTAACCGTTTCTATTTCATCAGCTGTGATATAATCGAATGTTTCAATCGTATTATGACCAATCACCATTCCGTCTACAACTACGATTGGCTGACCGCCTCTTACGGATGATGCGCCTCTTACGTTAATTGAAGTCGATGCACGAGAGAGTTCTGAATTTGTTTCATGGCTAAATATTCCCGGAAGTCTTCCTGCCAGAGCCATCGACAAATTTGCTACAGGCGACTTGGCTAATTCTTCTCCGGTGACTGTGGAGATAGCTCCGGAGATGTCTTTTTTCCGTTGTGCAGAATGTCCCAAATAGATTATCTCGTCCTTATCATTGGATTCGGCCCGATTTAAAGTCATGTCTAATTGTGCTCCTGCAATTTTGCCATAAACACTTTTGTATCCTAAAGATGAGAACAGCAGCCTTTCACTTGCGAGGGATAGGGTAAGTGTATATTTACCATCCTTGTCTGTCATTGTCACATCTTTATCATAATCGGAAGATACCTTAATACCTGCAAGGGGCTCGCCTTCCACATCAGTAACCTTTCCGCTTATAATCGATCCGCTTTGCTGCGCAAGAACATAAGCAGAAAATAGCAGGCATATACTGATTGTTGTTATAATCTTAATTAATTGTCTCATAATTCATTTTTCATATTTGATATTAGATCGCCTGTTTACCATCCGGGATTTTGCCATTTATTACCAGTAAGTTGTTCCATAAGATTAACATCATTGGCCGGAATTGGTACCCAGAGGTATTTGTTCTGATAACATAAACGCTCTCTAAGAGATTGACGAGTATATGAATAATGGGTAAAATCGCCATTGCTGTCTACTTCTCTTTTTGCTATTATAGCCGTAAGGTATCTATCTGTTTTGGCAAGATTTTCCTGAGGGCCAGACCAACGTCTTACATCAAAATATCTGAAACCTTCGAGAGCCAACTCTATCCGGCGCTCGTTATGTATACGAAGAATCAGTTCCTTTTGTGTGAGATTGGATGGCAGATCGGGCATGCCAACACGTTTTCTAATTTCGTTGACCGCGCTATGTGCATCAGCCAGATGTCCGGCCTCGGCGGCAGCTTCGGCATAATTGAGTATCACCTCACCCAAACGGAACATCTTAAATTGTGCTCCAGCAATACTATTATCGGCTCCGGCGTTAGGATGCAGAAACTTTCGTTCGTAATACCCGGTTCTTGTTCCGTTTCTATGCTCTAAGGCAACTCCTGTATATGGCTCTTCCGGATAAGTAGCGATTATTCTTGTTCTGTAACCTTTATTTGCAGGATAATTTTCGTAGCAGCCAGGTACTTCGTTTACTCTCCAGTAGCATGTTCTCTGAGAGCCATTATAATACATTGTTCCATAAAAACGAGGGTCACGATTTTCGTATGGATTAACCGGGTCGTAAGTATTGTTATTAGAATTGTAATTCGGCTGAAGATGCTTTTCCTCATCCAGATAAGGTTTATCCAGATTGAGTACAGGCATGGCATTTGCCCCCTCTACGGTTTCATAAGCATCAACCAATTCTTGAGAAGGGCAAGTTCCGCTTTTCATCCCATTGATGCCAATCCCGTCGTAATCGAAGATAGCTCCCTGGCCTCCACTGTTTTGGTATATTGTTTCGCGGTCGGCAGGGGTTGCACTATATTGCATGCTCTGAGTGAAATATTCATTATAAAGTGCCGCATAATCGTTAGGCAAGTGTGCTTCAGGACTCTTATATACATCCGGATAATTAACCTTTGAGTATAGTTCATAACCATTATCTTTCAGGCTTTTTACCAGTTGTTTATTTATTGTATATGCTTCTTCCCAATAGTTTTGTCCATCATTGTATAAAGGGCTGGCAGCATATAGTATCATGCGTGATTTTATAGCTGCAGCCATGGCTTTAGGAACACGGAAAGCTTCGGCTTGAGTCGTGATTCGCCAAGGTAAATCTGATGTTTTCAGAGCCTCGTCACAATCTTCCATGATAAATTTTATAGTTTCGTAATAGCTCGGTTTTTGCACATTACTGAAATCTTCATCCAGGGAATAAACTTCACGTATGATAGGAAGCCCTGTCCCAAACCAACGCAATAATTCACTATAATAAAAAGCCCGGAGTACATGCGCTTCGGCCTTCCATCGCTTTTTATCTGCCGGTAATGTTACATTTGCACCATCGATGCGGGTAAGAAATAAAGTGCATTTACGAATAGCTGCCCAATATCTTTCCCAGTAATTCCCATTTCCACACCAGTCGCTCACGTTGAGTATAGGATGATTGGATGCCGATGCATTTCCATTATACAAGCGTCCTGATATGAGGCCTGCCTCTGAATCGGAATCCCATGCTTCATCGCTCCAATTGACAATTCCACGTGACCAGTAATGAAATTTACCTCCCATTTCGGGTATATACTCATAGCAAGTACTTAGATAGGCACCTGTTTTATCATTGTCCTGAAATATATCATCAAGGGTGAGATAGCCATCGGGAGACATATCGAGCACGTCCGAGCATGAATTCATTACCAACAGGGTAATAAGTCCGGATAATACTATATATATTTTTAATAACTTCATGTGTTTGATTTGTTTAAAATTTCTATTAAAGAATTTTTCAACTGTTTTTATTACATTTAAGGTCTCAGACCTTTTTATTGCTTTGGTATCTGCAACAACAATAGCCAGTTATGATTAAATAATAGTGGATTAAATACTTTCTTTTATTTAGAAGGAAATATTCGTTCCAAAACTAAATGTTTTTGTTACCGGATAAGACATTGGATCGTTAGGTTCCGGATCGAGATGATCCATTTTCAGTTTAGTCCATGTTATCAGATTTTGTCCTCCTACAAATACCCTGAGATTGCTAATCCCTATTTTACGAAGCAAGTGCGGAGGAAAAGTATAACCCAGTTCAATATTTTTTAATCTTATGAACGATTTATCCTGGATAAAAAATGAGTTCGACTGGTGGCTTGAGCTTTCACGGGTGCTCAATGCCGGATACTCTATTTTATCTCCATTCAGCCAACGTTCTTCTGTCCATGCATTCCGGTGATAGTTGTAATATGAGCCTTGACCGATGTTTTCAAAGACAAGATTACCCGCATACAAAGCATTATAGCCACCTAATCCCTGGAAGAAAACAGAAAAATCGAAACCTTTATATTCAGCCCCCAGTGTAATACCGTAAGTACGGCGGGGAACGGAACCATTTCCTATAGGAGCCATATCTTCTTCATTGATATGACCATCACCATTAAGATCCTGATAAACAAAGTCCCCCGGTCTCGGTGCGGTAAAATCATAAATAAGGTCGGTGTTCGCTAGAGCCTCTTTTGTCCAATAGCCTCCATTATTACTTTTATCTATAAGGTATCCGAAATTTTGACCTAATGAGTAGCCTGTTTTTCTGTAAGTGTAAGCATATTCATCATTGTACTTGATTTCATCAGCATATTTCACTGTATTTTTGTTGAACCCTAAATTCCCTTTTATGGATATCAGAAGGTCTTGATTTACTTTTTTGTTATAAGATATTTCGAACTCACCCCCCTTGTTATCTACTTCTCCCATGTTGACCCTAGGAATATTCCCTGCTGCAATTCCTACAAATCCCGGAACTGTTTCCCTCCGGATAAGGATATCTTTTCTTTTTTCGTTGAAAATATCCACAGAGCCTGTCAGGTCATTGAATAGGTTGAAATCTATGCCTATATTATATTTAGATGCTGTTTCCCAGGTAACATTATAATTACCAACCAGGCCCTCGATAATATGACTCCCTTGTCCAAGACTAGTATGGCCGCCACCACCGGCTAATGTTGTCTGATCAACATATAGAAAGCGTTGGTCACCTTGTTTGTCATTTCCTACCTTACCATAAGAACCCCTTAATTTCAAAAACGGAACAATTTTATTATCTTTCAGGAATCCTTCATTACTTATCACCCATCCTAATGAAGCGGCAGGGAAAAAGCCGAAGCGTTTTTTAGGTGAGAATTGTTCAGAACCATTGTATCCCATATTGAACTCGGCAAAATAACGATTGTCGTAATTATACATCATACGCGATGCAATACCAAGCATATTATATGGCAACTCTGAACCGGTAGACTCCCACGAATCGCGCTGTGCAACGAATGTTGCTCCCACATTATGCAGGGAATTGAAGGTTCTGTTATAATTGATTATGGCCTGAGCGTTTATCTTGTATTGTGTATTCACACCTTTATACGTGTTGAATCTTATTTCCGAACCATCTGTCGAATAACTGAATGAATCGTTATCTCCTGCACGTACAATTTCATATTGTTTGTCGCGTTTAACACCACTTGTAGAAGAACCTGAAAAAGAGTCGTACGACAGCATACCTCTTACAGAAAGCCCGGGGGTGATGGCTTTGAGGTCAAAGTCGAATCCCAGAGTTGAATTTAAGTTAGAATTTACGGTCTCCCAATAACCAAATCGGTTTACTGTTTCGTAGCTGCTGTAAGGCATATATCTTTCTCCCTCCAGCCCGGCCGGTATAACAGGTTCTCCGGTAGGAGCTCCGTGCCCGCTTATAGTTGTCGGTCCCGGTGATATCGGAAGCATCAGTGTTGTGTAAAAGAAAGTACCGCGCATCATCAGGTAAGTATCATCTCCATACTGCCATGCAGAAGGCATCCCTACTTTCTCGATATAAGACCCGAGGTTCAAAAATGCTTTGAGAGAATTGGATATTTTATAATCGAGATTTGCCCTGAAACTCCAACGTTCCATACGGGACGAAGGATCGTATCCCAATTTCGACTTAGATTCGGTTTCCAGATGCCCCCCTTGTTTAATAAAACCGGCATTAAGGAAATAGGAAAGATTCTTTGTACCGCCCGATATGTTTGCGTTTATAGTTGTTTGTGCAGCCAGATCTTTGAATACCATACCATAGTAATCGTTATCCGGGTAGAGATACTTGCGGGCTGCAGCTTTAGATGCATAGTCAGGATCATTGGGGTCAAGTCCCAGCAAAGGATTCTCATATAGAGCAATCACGTTAGGGTCGATAGGAGATATACCATCGTTAACCCTTGCTTCACTTCGCATATTCAGATACTCTACCGAATGCAACCGATCCGGTTTTCTTGTGAAGGCTGCATAGCTCTGATTAATACTTAATGAGAGTTTAGCCTTACCACTCTCACCTCGCTTGGTGGTAATAAGGATAACTCCATTAGCACCTCTAACTCCGAATACAGCAGTAGCTGATGCATCTTTAAGTACAGAAACCGATTCTACTTCATTCGGATCTATGGTGCGAATATTGTCGCGGGGAATTCCGTCTATCAATATCAGAGGGTCTGTTGTATTCATTGTACCCGCACCGCGTAGATATAATTTTGCGTTGTCTACTCCCGGTTGGCCTCCCATACTTTGTGTTGAGGATAATCCGGAAATACGGCCGGCTAAAGAGTTGGCCAGACTTGTAGATGAACTTTTCAATAGTTCTTTTGTTCCTACTGAAGAGATTGCTCCTGTTAAAGATTCTTTCTTTTGTACTCCATAACCGACAACTATAACCTCCTTCATTTCGGATATATCTTCGCTCATCGTAAAATCGAGCTTCGACTGTTTACCTATCGCCATTTCGATGGTCTTATATCCAATAAAAGAGGCTACGAGTACACTTTCTTCATTAGGAACCGAAATAGAATATTTCCCGTCGCTATCGGAAATAGTTCCGATTAATGTTCCTTTGATTCGCACCGACACTCCGGGTAATGTTTCACCATTGGTGTCCCATACTACACCCGATAGAGTAAACTGCCGCCCCTGAGAGTAAGCCCTCTCTGGCAGTATGACAGACAATGCCATAATTATTAGAATGATTACTCTGGTATTAAAAAAATTTAGCATAATTTGTAAAAGATTAATTAACAATTCTGTTTTTCATAGTAGATAACTAGAAGTAAAAGATTCATTAGTTTTTTTGTTTGATTCATAGGCTTACTTATTTTAAGGTTAGATTAACATTGCCTAAAGATATGTACAAAGAATATTTATCAGAAAAAGCCTGTTGTTTATTTTTTTTCGATTTTGGGTCAAAGTATTACGGCTCTCCTGCCGTTTTCGATTTCTGTTCAAAAACTTTATATTTCTGTTCATCCTTGTATTTACTTGGGCTAAAATACTTATATTAGTCTGTCTAAATTTAGTTGTAACCTTATGCGCCGGAAAAATATATATATTATATTATTTTCATTTTTCATTTTGTCCGTTCTTCTTTTCTTCTTTCTGAATTTACAGCGAAAAGATAAAATACGGTCAAAAAATAAAAATGAAATGAATACAGCAATTATATCTCCGAGCTTGTCTCATCTGCACGTCAAAGGTTTCTGTCAAGATAGTCTTGGCTATATGTGGATAGCCACAGCACGTGGGCTCAATCGTTATAATGGCTATGATTACAAACAGTTTTTTCATAACAAGGAAGATGATTCGTCGCTCGACAATGATATGATCTATTCCCTGTTCTTGGATTCACAGCATAGGCTGTGGGTGGGAACCAGTGCCGGAGTAAACCGTTACGATTTTATAAATGACAAATTTGTAAGATATAAAATGCCGTTTGCATTCATCCATACTTTTTATGAAGATGCGGAGGGATACATATGGGTGGGGACCAGTATGGGTGTAGGTAAAGTAGATCAGGATAAGCTGAGTGTAGAGATATTCTCAAACAAATTGTCAGGAACAGTAAGTACTCTGCTGAATGATAAAATAGGGAAATTCTGGGCAGGAACTGACAAAGGGCTTGCATATTACACCCAAAATTCTCAATGGGACATAATGCCTATAAATGGAAACAGAAGTGTCAGCTGCATCTGTATGGATCCGCAGGGAGGTTTTATTATAGGAACAAATACAGGTATTGCTTTCTTTGATCCATATACAAATAGTTTCATTAATTCGCCGCAGGCAATTTCTTCAAACGAATCATTGAACACTGCGTATATCCATTTTATTAAAGAAATAGAGCCTCTTAAATATTTGATCGGAACCGCAGCCAATGGCCTATTTTTATATGATGCTTTGCGACAGACACTGGAACAAAATCCGGTTGAATACACCGAACCATTGGATTCTCAACAGCCAATGTCTTGTGATGTAGATAATCAGGGAAATGTATGGATAGGCTCGTTTGATAAAGGCATAGGTGTATACAATACGAAACATAGATTCTTTAATCAGGATTCGAAGTTAAGCAATACATTCAAAGGTATTTTCACTACACGCATTATTGAAGATAAATACAACAATCTTTGGCTGGGAACCCGATATAAAGGTCTATACCGTTATGCAAAAGATGGGGATATCAAAATCTACAATTCTTCCAATTCGCGGATATTCAAAGACAATAATAACCTGGTAGAAGGATTATTCATTGATTCCAGAGACCAATTATGGATAGCGTGTGCAGACCAGATTGCAGCTTGTACCTTTGACAAATCGGGAAAACTCTCCGTGGAGCGAATCATTACACAAACAGGTATAACAGGCTCTGCCTCCATAGCCGAAGATCGTAATGGTAATGTATGGTTCGGATTGTCGAATGGACTTTTTGTTGTTAAAGGCGGTGAGGTTGACGCCCATTTAGATCAGGTATATACAGGAAATGCCCCAAAAGTATATTTATTATCTTCCGGGGAACTGATTTTTTCTGCATATGGCAAAGGAGTCTTTAGAGTTAATAATAACGATCTGAGTATTACTCCACTGGAGATGCCATCTGCCGGTTCAACCATCATTGCACAACATTGTGTCGATATATTCGAAGATGCACAAAACCGGATTTGGTTTGGAAGTTATAATGAGGGAACAGCATATATAAAAGGGAAAGAGTGCCGCATATTCAATATGAGCGATGGCTTGCCTTGTAATGATATAACCTGTATAAGTGCTGATATGGAGGGAAATATCTGGATGAGTACTGCGCATGGACTTTCTTGTGTAAGTCCCGATTTTACGATTAAAAATTATTTTGAATATGATGGCACATTAGGTGATTTATATCACGAAAAATCAAATCTGATAGGTTCGGATGGAAAAATATATTTCACAGGTAATCATGGACTTACCTTCTTTGACCCCCGCATGATTATGCAAAACAGTACTCAGGCTCCAATTGTGATAGAAGACCTTAAGATACATAATGAAAGTGTGCGTCCGGGCAATAAGAGTTCAATTCTGGATAAGAATATTTCATTTACAGATGAAATTATCCTGAATCATAAACATTCGGTTATCACAATAGATTATTCAGGTATAGACTTTCTCACACCTCAGAAATTGACTTATTCATTCAAATTAGAAGGGCTTGACCAGCAATGGAATAATGTAGGGAATTTTAGGAGAGCCACTTACTCGAATCTTATTCCGGGAAATTATACGTTTGTGGTAACAGCCGTCAATAGTGACGGCCTAACAAGTGTAACTCCTGCTAAACTTAAAATCACAGTTAAACCTGCTCCATGGGCCACATGGTGGGCATGGTTAATCTATATAGCATTATTTTGTGGAGCTATATATCTCTTTATGCGCCTATGGACTAAAATAAAATTACAAAAGCAGAGCCTGGAAATGAAGAGTTATGAACGGGAAAGAGAACAGGAAGTAACGGAGATGAAGATGACATTTTTCACAAATATATCTCATGAACTGCGCACACCGCTGACCTTAATATCTGCTCCTATTCAGCAACTTATAGGAAAGATCGATCACGAAAGTACAGAAGGACAGCTGCTGCAAACTGTTTATAACAACTGCCAGCGACTATATAAACTAATGGACCAATTGCTCGATTTCAGGAAGATGGAAGATGGAGTACTGGCCCTGAAAGTCAAACAAGGTAATATTATAGAAGAGCTTGCTTCTATTGTCGACAATTATAAGTCGACAGCTTCTTACAAAGGGATTTCTATACAATTCTTGCCTCATATTTCCGATCTGGAAATGTGGTATGACATCGATAAAATAGACAAAATAATGAATAACTTATTGTCTAATGCAATGAAACACACATCCAGTAATGGTAGAATATGGATAACAACTTATGAATTTGCATTTTTTGAAGTTCAGGAAAAATATAAAAGAATCTATTCTCACGATGATCGATATATAGAAATCTCAGTCTTAGATGACGGACCGGGAGTGCCTCCAGATAAACTGGATGAAATTTTTCTACGTTACCGCCAAATTGAGTCTCCTATAGGTTTAAGGTTGGACTATGCGGGTACAGGAATAGGATTGCATTATACGAAAAGATTAGTAGAACATCATCATGGAGAGATTATTGCTGAAATCCCTTCGGAAGGAGGTATGAAATTCTCATTTATACTACCTCTGGACGATGTATACACTATATCGGATAAAATTCAGAACCAACGAAAACCGGATTATACAACAGAAGATTATGTAACTCTGTCCGACTCTATAGATAAGGACACGAAAGCATCCCCAAATACACACAGATATACCGTACTTATTGCCGAAGATAATATAGACTTGATGATGTATTTCAGACAAATGTTAGGTGAAAAACATAATATTATTGAAGCACTTGACGGTGAACAAGCGTGGGAAACGATGCAGACAGAGTATCCCGACATTGTACTCAGTGATGTAATCATGCCGAGACTTTCGGGTTACGAACTATGCAAGAGGATAAAACAGCACCCGGTTTTGAGTCATATCCCTGTAATACTACTAACGGCTAAAACTTCAATGCCGGAGCAACTGGAAGGGCTTTCGTATGGTGCAGACGCATACATATGTAAACCATTTAATGTAAACTATTTACTGCTGACAATAGAGAACAGGCTGAAGAACAGGGAAAGACTTTGCATGTACTATTCTACTCCACAGCAGGAGTTGCAAGCAGATGACATGCTTACGGGATTAAATACACTTGACCGTCAATTTATGGATAAACTAACCGGATTACTGGATAAAGAGCTCTCTAATTCGAATCTGAATGTTGATGATATAGCTAGTGAAATGGCTTTTAGCCGTACCAGTTTCTATCGAAAATTAAAGGGCCTTACCGATATGGCTCCAGCCGACTTTATCCGGAACTATCGCCTCAAACGAGCAGCAGAGATGATTCTGGAAGGGTCATGGATATTAAGTGAAGTATCTGAAAGAACAGGATTCGGTAATTACACCCATTTCTCAGTGGCGTTTAAAAAGCACTTCGGCGTGGTTCCTAAAAACTATAAATCGAGTTTGTCTCTATAAGCACCCATTAAAACCTGAATCTGCTTAAGTATGTGGACAGGGTATAAGTCTCTTTCAAAATCTAGTATGCATATAATATAAAAACTAAACCCACGAATCATCCCGACTCATGGGTTTTATAAAAATCTTTACAAAACTACACCACGACTAACTTTAAATGGTCGCGCTTTACTTTACACATTAAATCTGAACACTCTACTTTAACAGAACCCGTTCAGATTTGTTGATAGATTTATCTTCACTTACTATTTTTACAATATATATACCCTTGTTGATTAACTGATTCCCTACAAAATATTCGTTGGAATTGCTGAAAACCTTCTTCTCGTCAAGTAACCGGCCTAAAATATCATAAACAGTAGCTATGCAATTCTTATCAGACTGGTTATCGACCACGATCTGATTATTTCTGACATAAATATTAACAAGAGAAGATTCTTGTCCGACTCCGTTTAACGGGGACGAACTTTCTGTAATTTTAAATCTACCCTTAGCTATGCTATTTACTCCGGGAAGAGTGTATTCTACATTATTTTCGATGGGATAACTACGGCCTGTATGTATATCGTGTAAATATAATTTGCGCATTTCTACATCAGAAGCAACGGAAAGCGTTATCAAAAACTTCTCATCTTTCACTGTATTCACACCAAAAGTAGTTCCCACAAATTCAGGAACAGTAGCTATCTGATACTTAGACTCTGCTTCACCTGAAACATATACCTGAGCCAGCCCTTCTTCCTGAAGTTTGTATGCATCCCATCCATTATCAAAACCCTTAGTAGTACCTGGATTTTCGAATAGCCATACACGGTC
This sequence comes from uncultured Dysgonomonas sp., assembly GCF_900079725.1. NCBI lineage: Bacteria > Pseudomonadati > Bacteroidota > Bacteroidia > Bacteroidales > Dysgonomonadaceae > Dysgonomonas > uncultured Dysgonomonas sp. The sequence goes on along the minus strand of NZ_LT599032.1, from coordinate 4,835,856 downwards.
AGCTGATGTATTGCCAACAACCTCCATAACAATATAAGGGTATTGTGCCGTACTATTTTTAGTATAGGTCGACTTCCATGGTTTTGTAGTCGACGTATTTAACTCATTTTTCATCAGTTCGCCATACTTCAATGTTATATTACCGGGAGTTTTTACATCCAACATGAATGTATGCATAGACAATATCCTGTCCGGTATTCCGGCTTGTCCTGCAAGGTTAAATGGTACAGCCTGATACTGTCCGCCGGCAACACCGCTGACTGTTCCTCCATTCAGTTTTCGCCATTGGTCGCGAGTTCCCGTATTGAACAGATAAACTGTATTTTCGGTCAACTCCACACTTCCAAGTTCGATAGCTGCGGAAGTAATTGGTATAGCAGCAGTAAAGGAATTACCTACAAGGTTCATCCCCGAATAATTAACATTAGATGTTCGGGTAAGCGGGACAATAGCATTACCGACATTTAAAATTCCAGGGAAACTGTAGATATGAGTCGGCAAAGCATTACTACTATTAGTCATTTCGTAACCTTTGAATGCTTTTAGACCTGTATCCGGCGTATATGGAGCGAGCTGCCATTTATTGCCATTGAATGTTTCTACCCATTGGTTTACTGTTTCCACTCTAGGAGTAAGATATGGAAAATCGGATGCTTGAACCGGAATACCAAAATATTGCCATTGTTTTTTATAAAATCCACAAGTTGAGCATTCATATGCTTTGTTATAGAATTCTACCGTAGCATTTACATTCCGATTGTCATCAGGATTGGCAAAGAGCAATGTCCCTGTCGGTTTATCTGTTGAAGTCTTTACTACAATAGTCCCTTTGTCCGGGTTGTCATCTATCACCACTCCATTTATAGTAAGCTGGTTTTCGGTGGTTACCAGTAAATCTACATCCGAATTATTAATGAGATCTCCGATCACACGATCGACATCAAGATGCAAATCACGAATTGCAGTTCCAAGACCATTGCCATTTCCTGAAGAACCATTATTGTTCTCTGTTGCAAACTCAATGTTATCTCCTGATGCAGGAACAAACTCGGCAGTCCAGTTATCAGTATCTGCCCATTGATTGCTAACCGTACCGTGCCAATAATTTTTCTTATAATTAGGGTCTGGACATCTTATTATAATTGTACCAGAAGGGACAGAACATACTTTATCGAGGCTTATATCATCTACATAATAATCGTTTCCACTATTCTCTGCGAGGTTATTCCGGAAAGAAATAATAACATTATCCACTTTACAATTTTCTTCATCATCCGGTATAGGTACAGAAAAATATAGTTCCAGATATGTCCATTTATTTTTAACGCTAGCATCCCAATCATTCAGAACATGAGACTCTATTGTAGCCAATACTTCATTCGTTTTCGGATTCAAGATGTCAATAGCAACTTGTGAAGGCCCATTTACAAGATACAACCAAAATGAAGCCCTGTATGAAGCACCGACCTGTAATAATTGAGTCCTTTTGTAGAATGAATTGAGAACTTGTCCGGCATTTACAACCATAACAGCACCAGCTACGGTATTCGAACGATCTTGTATGGTATTAGACTCATTGTAAGCCGGTGTCCAAAAATAATAATCATTCGCTTTATGTCCCATTTTTATATATCCGGGGGCTACTACGGCATAATGATTATTATCAATCGCGAATTTATCATATTCTTCTGAAAGAGGATATGGCGTGCCAAACTTAAAACTGTTGGATGGCATATAAGGAGAAGTCACCCGTCCAAAATTATTTGATGCTTCCGGAAATTCACTATCTCCGAAATTTTCAGAAAATATGTTTTCTTCCCGGCATGGAACAACTGTTTCCGTATCCGTGTTGTTATCCGGTTCGGGATCTACTCCGTCGGCAGAGACAGAGGCCGTATTTAAATAGCTTCCGGATGGATTGATCTCTGCTGTAAAAGTAACAGAAGTATTTGCGTCCTTAGCCAGAGATATAATATTCCATGTTATAGTATTCCCAACACTTGTTCCTCCATTATTTATCACACCAATTGTATATCCATCGGGAAGAATGTCGTTAATTATTATATTGGAAGCACTATGTGGCCCATGATTTGTAATCTTTAGAGTAAAAGTTACAAAATCACCGACCTCCGGGTTGGATTCATTTACTGTTTTTTCAATAGCAAGATCAGTCTCACGTATCAGATTTACCATCACCCCTTTGATATTGTTACAATTTCCACCCTTTCCATTATTTGCACATTCGAAATATGGATCAGTAGGGAGTACATACCACAGAGTAAGATCGTATGGATTATCGGCATTTGCCGGAGCAACCGGATTGGCTGGATCGCTCGTATTGGTTGCATCCGGGTCTGTAACATCATTCGGACGCAGAATAGTTGCTACTGCATTATTATTCCCGGGATCTGCATCTAATGTAACTTCGGCTTGGAATGTATATGTTATTTCACAACCATTGGGCAGATTAAGTGAAGATGAATACTGGCGTTTAACAGCATCGTAAACTATTGCCACCAATTCTGTTCCACAACCATTGCCATTGAAAACAGCTGTATAACCCGTTCCGTCAAATCCTGTTGGAAGAGTAAATGTAAAAGGTGCACCCAAGACATCACTGGGCCCATCATTCTTAACTTTTACAGTGTAGGATAATATTGTCGGATTATAATCTCCGTTTATATCTTCCTCTTCCAGTCGGACAGAGCTTTTATCAACGGTAACAGATGACACCTGAAGATCGGCTTCTTTTATAGTAACGGCCGTTTCTATCGTTTTCTCCTCTCCTTTTATAAATGTCCATGTATCGATAGACTTTTGGTTTCCAAATCCATAGGATGCGTTCGAAATACCTACTGCCCATTTATGCCCATTACTGTTACTGGAGATACCACTACTGTTAGTGGGTGGAAGATGAGTGTTATTTACCGGACTGGGACTACTGCCACTATTATTATTACTGTTAATTGTTATATTGGAATCGTCCCAATAAACAATATCGGATAATACATTATTCAAATTATTGTGATCTAATAATTCGATGATTGTTCCTCTCAGATTCATCTCCATATCGAAGAAGGGAAAATGCACCTCTGCACCTTGCAATTGCACTGTTATTTTTGCAGGTACACGCCCTGCCGGAATAGGAATGTTATCCCCGTCTTTTCCATCCCAATATACACTATTTTCACCTATTTTGGCTGCCCCATACATATGCCGGGTAGTAAAGGCGGGAGTGCCTGTACTTTCTATCTTTATCGTAAACGTTCCCTGAGATTCGGTCTTAAATCTTATATATCCACCTTTCGACGATATCTGTCCCTCTGTATTATCTGTCCCCAGAACCTTAACCTCTTCAACTTTAGGCACAACAATCGTATTCCTCAGCCAGGTTTTCCCTCCCGGGACAGCTCCGCTGACTTCTACATCTAAAGGCAGGTCGGCGCTAGGCTGAGTATAGAATAATTTATGTGTAATACTAACATCTGTATCTGCCAGATTCGGGTCGTGCACCTGATTTCCAATACCTGTAGTAGTATTCAGACTTTTATATATGGGAACTTTTGTTGTCGCATTTACAAAACCATTGTTATTTACAAAAAAAGTAAAATAAATACCGTTATTTCCGTTGTTATTTACCCGATAAGTGTATCCATCCTTTGTCAGAACATATACCAATCCGTAAAATCCTGTTGAAGTAGATGATGCTATTGACATATTCAGAACATTAGTATACACTCGCCCTTTTATAAAGTCTGTATTAGCTGTATTGATTACAGATATATCCCATCCAGCGACATAACTCGAACCGGATGGTTGAGACAGTGTGTTAGCTGTTCCTGTTACGTCTCCACTATCCGACCCAGTTCCCTCAAATTCAACTCTATAAATACCTGCCCCCCCCGCAGGTACTGTATAATAGATAGGCAAATATCTATTTCCCCCTGCAATTTGTCCCACTTTACGAGGTCCGGCAAGTTCGGCATTTCTATCAGCTATATTTCCTTGATTATTAGCAATAGTTGGTGAAACTTCATTACCATTCGGAGCATATAGTCTGATACGCCTAGTGGTACCAGATTGTGCACTTGAAGCTAAAGTAATGGTCTCGCCAGCCGCCGCATATACATAATGCGTTCCTTTGTTAGGAAATGGCCAGTTTGCAGTAACTCCTGTATTAGACCTTAAATATGCCCTATTGCCAGTTGCGCCGCTTGGATAAAGATCTTTTGATCCGTCCGCATGCATTTGAACCAATGGCAAGAGACTTATAAACAGAAGAATAAAGTATAAAAAGCGATTGCTAATATAATTCATATTGTTGATATTTTTTGTACTTGAAAAATGACAGGCCAAAGCCTGTTATATCAAGATTTAAACTATTACTCAGATATTATTCTCAGATTTCCATATCGTATATATACCAATGGTTGCGTTCTATCTTCGCAGGCAAAAGCAACTTATAGGTTTCATTTCCGAATTCAGGCGGAGGCAATGGACCTGCCCCCAGATAAGGAATACTTATTTCTATTGCACTTCCTGCATTATCACGCTCATTGATATAAGTGGTAACGATCAACTCGGTAACCTTCCCGTTCTCCAGATTGTATGATGATACAGTTCCGTTAGCCTGCCATGCTACCCAATCGGAAGAACTTACTAAATTATCCGATTTAGATGCTTGCTTTAACGCATATGTATTCTTGTCAAAGTCTATGAATTTATAATTATACTGCGCAATACTGTTGAACAGGGGACTACTTTGATGCTCTGCCGAAAGTTTTACATTAAGTTGTACCTTAGCTACGGCACGGATTAACGGGATATTATTCAGTTGAAAATTAGAATAAAAATCGTGAGTTTTGTTCCCAGACATTAATATAGGTGTAGTTATATTATCCGACCAAGGCAGGGACGTTTCCTTCAAAACCGATTGTAATCCCGTTAATGAAACTACGGCATCGAGATCCGATTTGATCGAAGAACAGTTAGCTATGATATAAACCTGTCTGCTACCGGCTTCGGCCTGAGTTAGGTTTAAAGACACTTTACTATCACTACTATTCCATGAGCCTCCGGTAAAAGTTGAAGTATTGATATAATATTTTTTCAAAGTTTGTGAACCTGTCGAAGGGAACAGAAACAAGTATAAATCATCTATACGTTGTTCTTCCACAGTTCCAGCATCAACCGCCTTTGTCTGTTTTGTGATGTAGTTATCTATGCTGAAGGATAACTCAATCTTATTATTTTCTAAGGCAGTATCCGTTGTTTCCTCATTTGAGCAGGCAACAAAGAATAAACTTAAAAGCAATGATATATATACTATTCTTTTCATACTTCTTTTCTCTTATTTCGTAAAGGTTTTAACAAGATTATCATTGTACCACACCTCCAGATATGATTGACCTGCAGTAGGCACAGTCCCCAACAGATATTCTACTGACGCTGTAGTGTCCAAACTATCAAAATCCTTTTCATCCGTACCGTCAGAAAACTTAAAAGGAGTTATAGTCTTTAATCTGACAGCATGAGGGGTACATGCTTCTACCGTATTGCTGATTGTAACCTTTCCATTCTCATCCACAGTAACATTATATCCGTATCCCATATAGGCAGAGCTTTGTTTAACCTGCCATGGATCGAGACTATAGATGACTTCTATAGTATGTAGTTTACTGATGATGTAGGAATAATGACGGTTACGATAAATATTGTAATCCGGCTTGTCGGGCTGCTGCCCGGTAGCAAAAGATAAATAATCAGTATCGGTTATCGTACGATTATCCGTTATGATCGGTATTTCATAGAAAGCTCCATCGAGAGTCTCAATCAAAAAATAATTGATAGGTTTATGATTTGTCAAAGCCGACCAATCAGGTGCCGTCATCAAAGTTTCAGGCATATAATAAATGTATGTATTTCCTACTTTTTTCAAGGGCTTATCTTCATAATAAACCGGGGCAACAGTAGCAACCGGGGATAGAAGACTAAATTCCCTGTTTGCATTTTTGTAATATATATTTTTTACGCCGGAACCAATTTCAGTCCCTTCGATCTGTACTTCCAGCTTTGCAACTACACGGATAAGTTTTACCCTTTCTTCCCCATCGGGATAGAAAGGTTTTGGAGAATAAATATTTCCCCCCTCAGTAATAGTCTGGTTCATATATACTCTCGACATAGGAAAGCCTTTGGCTTCTTGTGCGTTCAGGTATAAATCGGCATCCAGTTCGCTGAAGGCATTCATATAAGCGTCCATTGCCGATTTGGTAGTAATGCTTTTCAGGTCATCCATTGGCATATTGGCCACAAAGTAAAAATCACGCAGCCCCGGAGTCATCTGAACCGTAAAAGTTTTTTCCTTATCAGTAAACGGTATCCCTTCATCAAAGAATTCACAGATTTTCACTCCAGTTGATGAGTCAAAAACCAACATGGCAAGATCATGTACCCGGTCTTCATAGTCCACATCATCAGCATTGAAAGATTCCAACCCTGCAGCCTGTGCTTTAGTTATCGACAGGTAAACCTGAGGTTCTTTATCGGTTCCATTATCTATACCCTGATGATTGTCGTAGATCTGTGATTCGCAAGCTGAAAAAGAAACCAGCATACCAATAAGTGCTACATATAATAAATTCAATCTCATAATCATATCGATTATTTAAGCCCAACAGCTTAGATTTACAATTCTGTACTATAGCTGTGTACAAGCCAGTTATTTACATAAATAGCACAGCTAAAATGTGTCCAGCATTCTGAACAATAATCTTTTATCACAAATTTGACAGTGAAATCATTTTCACAATTCAGATTAATCCCACCCTCTACAGTTCTCAACAGAATACTAGCAATGAGGTCTCCGTCAAAAACAAGTTCTTCTTTATCGTTACCTGTATAAGTTATTTTAAGTTTGTTATTGTATCCAGTTACAAGTCCGAGCATAGAATAATTCCATGTTGCCGAATTATCGGCGAATTTAGTTTCAACTGCCGGATATGTTAACACCGGAGTATTAAGAGGCATAGTACCATCTATACGTACTGTTCCGTTAGCAGAAGAAACGGCTACCTGCAGCTTTTGCGGATCATAGCCTTTCATTGTAGCCTCATCGAATTCTACAATAATATTTACCCTGTTGGTCAGTTCATGCAGATTAACAGCTGTATGCTTATATAATGAACCATATTCTTCAGGATCCGGGAGAAAAACAATTGGGCTTTCTCCATGCCAGATACGTTCTGTAGCAGCTAAACGGGCTGCTATACTATTTGTGGAGTTGATAGCTAACATCACATCCTTTTTGGTCGTTATCTTCTGAGTAAAGGCACTTCTGCTGAATTTTTCATTGACACCAGCCCATGCTATAAATGAATAGTTACCATTGGAAACCGGCATAAGAACTTCGAAATCACGGTCGAGAGTGACATTTTGCTGGTTTACTGAAGTCACAAGTTTTCCTTCTTCATCGAATGCAAACACTGTAAGCGATGAAACATTACCAATGAAAGCAGAGTCTGTCGCACATGGAGTCATGGAATAGAACTTTACATAAACACCCTGGGGGCAATCCGCCAGATCATTGTAGATAATGGAATCACAACTCCATAAAATTGTTCCCAGCGCGAACAATGTCATCATAATCCTGATTCGCAAATTCTTCATCTGTTTCATTTTTAATTAATTGATGTTTGTTTTAATAACCGGAGGAAGTTTAAATACCCCCTCCGGCTGTATTTTTACATATCAGATATGTCTATATTATTAAATACCCAGATCTACTTTATAAGAATGTAGTGTCCAAGGAAGAACAGTTACATCTACACTCATCCATGTTTCAGGGGTAGTCAACGGATCAGTCGGATCAATTGGATTTTCCGGTTCGGTTACTCCCGGTACATTTGGTTTTGGATCGGGATTTGTTGGAGTAGGGCTATTAGGATCTTCCGGATAAAGCGGGTTCCAGTTAGTTCCTAAATTTTTAAAGCCAGTAATATGAACATGGTAAACATTGTTTCTCACTACCGGTGAATTATACCAATTTGGCACATTATCCGGATTTACCCATGCATAGTATAGTATTTTACCACCAACATACTTAGCTACAGTTTGTCCCACAACACCACCTTTGGCGGGATCTACAGCATTATCTGAAGATATGTAGAATCTTCCGTTTGCACCCACATAGAAGTCATCTCCAGCTGTATAAGAACCACCATCGATAAATACGTTAGGTGTAAATTTAGCTCTTACAAGCACATAGGCGGTATTTCCTTTTTTGTAGTTTGATGCTTCTGCAATACCAATAGTATGTGTATTTGGCAAAATGAATTTACCCGAAAGTTGTGCATCCAGATCAGCAGTTACAGTTCCTTTTGGATCAGTATTATAATCTGCCATTGTTGGTACTATTGTTCCCCCAAACTGAGTTGCCGGATCGTATGCTTCGAACAAACCTGAGTAGTCATACTTACTACCTGCATCACTTATATATGCTGCATCTGTAGCAGGAGACCATCCGAAATTAGGTGTAGCGAAATCTGCTTTGCGCTGAACGAACAAAGAATTTTCACCCTGAGCCAGTACCCATGTTATATCAGAAACAGTACCCAAAGTAGTTGCTCCGGATTTTATATCATAAGTGTCATTTTCGGTAGTCACCATTACACGTGCAACAGCTCTTTCCACATTCACACTTGCACGGTTCTGACCTCCTGAAATTGTCTGAACTTCTGTTATATTAGGCGCAACATTGATTGTAATTTCAGCTGTATTAGTCATTACAATCGTTTCATCAACAATACCGTTTTTCTTAGCCAGTTTTTCGGCTGATGTGCTTACCGCTAGATCTGCACCTGAGTTGGCAAGAGTTAAGGCCAGTGTTTTATACGCATTTTCGAATGCATCGGCAGGAGTCGCCGCCAAAGCTGCTTCAACATCCGATGTTCCATTCACCAGTACATAAACTTTTTTAATACCTGCTGATGTTTTAATAGCTGCTGATGTCTGCGGTGTTAAAACAATCTGATTTCCACTCTTTGTCAATAAATAATCAGTACCTACTGTGAAAGGCTTCATTGTCACCGTAGTTCCATCTACCAGATAAATTGCTATTTTCTCAATTTTATCTTTTCCAGCCCATTCATCAAGATAATTATAATCCTCCGGTAAACCAGCCGCTTTAGTTGAATTCTGGTTTCCACTCAAAGACATACTCAATGCAACACTCACGTTTGTGTTGGCTTCCTTTTCCCCTGTCGATGATGTAATATCATCGTCACTGCTACATGCTGTAAATCCTAGAGCCAGGGCCACAGCACCAATCATAAATAATTTACTAATCGTCATTTTCTATTCATTTTAAAGAATTATTCTCGTTAAGATTTATTATGCACTTTTTATTTTGTGTTAACTGATTTTTCTATTATCTCTAAATTTGCTTTTCCATTCGCATCCTTGTAGTCTGCTGATTTTCTAAAATAATCTATAGCTATCTCCGTGTCACCTTTGAGAATATATGCAACTCCAAGATTATTCCAAGATTGGGGTTTATCTTCTATTTTTTTCAACCGTTCGATAGCTGCATCCAGATTCTTACTTTCAATGTCTGCTGCGGCCGAATTCATTATGGCTATTTCACTTTCCGGATATAGCCTTACAGCTATATCAAATACTTCTCTGAATTCCTTACTACTAGATGGATAGCTCTCTGCGACAAGATACATTTCGTTCAGACTAAGCAGTTTCGGATTCGTTTTGATTATCTGGCGAGCCTCCTCCACATTAAATGCACGTACTACATATGCAATAGAATATTCGGTACGTCGCAATGCCGGATAATAGTTGTTGAGCAATGTACGGTAAGTATCGCCACCCGAAAGTTTTAAAAGTTCCCCGTCGCGTGCATCCGGATTTGAAACTTTATCAATAATATCCAGTACAGCTTGTCTATCTGCCAATGAGGATGATGCTACAGCTTTCCGCAATCCGGGCCAGTCCTCTCCCATGCCCTCAACTGTAAACTTATTACGTGGCACACCAAATTTGGACACTAAATAGTCTGCAAATGAGTTGGCTCTATTCTCCGCCAATTTTCGGTTATGCTCAAATCCTCCTTCCGGCGATGCATATCCAGCGATGCTAAATTCTGTAATCTCCAAATCTTTGTTATCTCTTATTTCACCGATTACACTATCTACCTGAGCAAATTCTGCTGAGTTATTCTTGTAGTCGCGTAATAGTTCGTACCGGTCTACGATATAGTTAAAAGTAGCTGTATGACGATCGCTGCGAGCTTTAACAGGCTCTACCTCTGGTACTATGAATGTAAGTTTATACAACTCCGGATCTTTTTTCGGCAATATATTATGTACAATCAGTTGCTCACCTGCAGGTTCAGAACAGTTTGCACACCCCGATACATTCTTTTCAATCACCAGAGATGCATCATCCATCCAAGATTTATAAGGAATACCTACACTATAACTGACAGACTGTTCTGTTTTATTCTTTCTCTTAAGAATTGTTTCCGGTTGTGTTTCGAAAGGTAGATCACCGCCAAGTTTATTTTTACGGTTTATAATCTTATTACGCAAACCTCCTGTTATAGCTACAGGTGGAAGATTTAGGTAATCCATATTATTTTCATTGGATTTGAGAACAGGTGTGAGGATTACCATGTCATTCCTCTTAACATCCATTTCATCAGGTATAACTATATCCATAGAAATCTGAACCTGATTACCCTGTCTGACAAAATGTTCTGCCGACACTTGTATTTTTTCGGTCCTGACCTGCGAATAAGCAGGTGTAAAGAATATTGTTAATAATATGTACAGGGATGACTTTAATATAATTTTCTTCTTCATTGCTTCCTATTTTAAGAAATAAATAAAAGAAAGGCCCACTTTGGTAATACCCCAATAATTGTAATTGCCTTCATCTAATTTGGTTCCACAACTTTGACATGGATACTCGTCGTAATGAATACGAGCATACCCCGCACCTATATTGAATTCAAAATTCCATCGATTAGACAGTACCCACTGATAGCCATAGCTTATGCCTCCGCCATAAAGGTATCCTTCGTAACGTTTATCCTTAAAGACATCCAATCGCCCAACAGGGATATCCCACCCTCCGACATTGAATTGTGCACCATGTGCATGCACTCCTAAAAAGTGCCCATTAAATGCCTCGCAAAACCACCATCGATATTCGGGTTGGATAAGCCAGTGCTTAAAACTCTTGTTATCAGAAAACTCAAAAACGTTTAATCCCCCGGCAATCTCCAGTGTACTTTTCTTACCCAACCCAAATTCCAGGCCTAAATTGGGCGTAGTAGTAGCCCAATAAGCCAGATTGGTTTTTACGCCTATTTCCTGTGATCTACTTACAGAATAAAAGCTCGTAAAAATCAAAACAACCAGACAAATTTTTCTTAATGTTTGACTATTATTCATTTTCTTATATTATATAATAATTATCAGGTTCATTACTCCTTACGTTATGAAAAGAAGCTCTACATTCTTATTTATATATTTGTTTTACAACACTACGTTTTATATTAATTTATATCAATCTTATATTTTCCAATAAAAAGCTACAAGAGGGCTGAGCCGGAATAACACATATCAACTTAAGCTACATGATTTATATGTAACTTTTGTAAAAAAAAATCTAATACAAAATATTGACAAAATCTATTTGTTAGCAGATTATATATATTATATGATTAAAAAAATATCATATTATTCTTTTATTATATATTTATAATCAATTATTAAGGCAATGTCTCCACACCGTATTTCTTTCTACAAATATCTATCTATATAACTTTATTTATGGTACATTTTTATAGTATTTTAAGACTGTGATTTTCTATTTTTAAATCTTAAT